>NZ_JAKFZM010000080.1:0-10083 GCF_021654205.1 Leisingera sp. MMG026
TTGGGGGAGGCTCATGGATCGCAGGGAAGATGCCGCCCCACGACATGGTTGTCGCCTGGTAGCCGAGGGGCACCGGAGCATGCCCCTCTTTGTTGCCGATGTTGCGCAACAGATGGCGACGCCGGGTATTGAAATCTCTTGGAATTGGTTGGATATGTTGCGGGTAATTTGAGTTGGTTTTTCAGAAGGACTTCCGACGCCGCCGCTACATGCAGGGATTGACTGCATGCCGTTGCCAGACAGGCGGCTTTGGGCAGAGACATTTTCTGATCCGCTGTCTTCATGCCTTTTCAGGGCAGCTATAATTTATTTTTTTTCCGGAGTTGTTCGTTGGATAACAAAGTCGACCGTTCCCCTTTATCTTGTTTGACTGCCGGCCTGGCCGCTGACACGGCTGTTGAGATGTCGCCGGATGGCGGGTTGCATATGCTGGAGATGGCGATTCAAAGGGCGGGAGAGGGTTTGACCCGATGGCAAGCGGGCAGTTTTGAGCTGCTCAGCACCGTGTCCTTGGCAAGTGCAGAGATTACTCTGCTGCAGTTAATCGGCAAGGGCAGCCAGTCCAAAACGATCAAGGAACTGGCGCGGGCCACCAACCGGACCGACATTCCCAACATTCAGTATTCCTTGCGCAAACTCGCCTCTGCCGGGCTGACCCGCAAACAAGGGGCGGGCCGCTCCGGAGTCACCTACAGCTTGACTGAGGAAGGCTGCCATGTGTCAGAGAGACTGCAGGATATCCGTGGACGCCTGCTGCTGCAGGCATTGGCGGGGCACCCGGATCTAACCAGACGGTTGCACAGCGCTGCGGAAACCCTGGAAGAATTGACCGAATTATTCGGCGTCGCTGTTCGTCAGGCCGAAGCGCGCAGCGGCTCTTGAGGGCGCAGCAGATCCCATTGCGCGGTGCGGCAGCGGCAGCGTAAGGTTCGGTCATGATCGAACTTAAAGACCTTCAGTTGCTGACGGCGCTGGCGCGGCATCAGCATTTCGCCAAGGCCGCTGCTGATTGCGGTATTTCGCAGCCCGCGTTTTCGATGCGGATCCGCAATCTGGAGGAACGGCTGGGTCTGTCCATCGTGCGCCGGGCCAACCGGTTCCAAGGGCTGACCGAGGAGGGCATGATGATTGTGCGCCGGGCGCGCTCGATCCTGGACGATGCCAAGGCGCTGGAGCAGGAGATTGCGGCATCCCGCGGCGAAGTGACTGGCACTCTGGTGCTGGGGGTGGTGCCGACCGCCACCGCTTGGGCCGCGCAGCTGGTGGATCAGGTGCATCAGGCCTATCCTCGGATCCTGGCCCGCGTCGAAGTCACCACATCGCTGGCTATTCAGCAGCGCCTTTATGATGGTACAATTGATGCCGGGATTACCTATTCCGACAGCATGGGCCGGGATCTGGTGACAGTTCAGCCGCTCTATGAGGAAAGCTATGTTCTGCTGGCGCCGGAGCAGATGGTGGCGGACCGGGGCGATGCGATCAGCTGGGCTGATGCGGCAGAGCTGCCGCTCAGCTTGCTGGATCAGCAAATGCAGAACCGCCGCATTCTGGACCGGATCTTTGCCGATCTGGGTCTGAAGCCGGAGATTGTGTCCGAATCCAACGGTTTCATGGCGTCGATGGTGCTGGCACGTGAAGGTTCGGTGGCGACGATTCTGCCGCGTGCGTTGATGCAAGCCTTGGGAAACCTCGGCGGAACCCGGGTGCTGACGTTGAACAAGCCGGAACAAACCCGGCAGATTTGCATCGCTTCTCTGGACCGGACACCGGAACTCACAACTGTGCGCGCTTTAAAAGAGGTGGTTGCGACGTTTGTGGACGATGGGATGCCGCAAATGGCGTGATAAGCACAGCTTATCGTGCAATCGGTTTTCTAGATTTGACGATATTCATTCTTGATGGCATTTCGGGTTGAATTACGTGCTGACTGGAGGACCCCATGGCACCATTGGATGATAGCAAGGGCGTATGGAAGTCCGGCAAAGGCAAAGGGCGCAAGACGCCCAAAGGCCGCCAGGTTGACGACATTGCGCTGAGCGAGGTTCAGGAGCTGCTGGGTGACCGCCCGCGCAACCGTGACCTCTTGATTGAGTTCCTGCACCTGATTCAGGACAAATACGGCTGCCTCAGCGCCGCGCACATCCGGGCACTGGCCGAAGAGATGCGCACAGGCCAGGCGGAAATCTATGAGGTTGCAACCTTCTATGCCCATTTCGATGTGGTGAAGGAGGGCGAGACCCCGCCGCCCGCGCTGACCATCCGGGTTTGCGATTCGCTATCCTGCGAGCTGGCCGGTGCCGAACAGCTGCAAAAGGCGCTGGAAGACGGGCTGGATGCCTCCCAGGTCCGCGTGCTGCGCGCACCCTGCATGGGCCGCTGCGATACTGCGCCGGTTCTGGAAATCGGCCACAACCACATCGACCATGCCACGGTTGAAAAGGTCGAAGCGGCGATCGCGGCGGATGATACCCACGCGCATGTCCCCGAATACGAAACCTTTGCAGCTTATGAGGCTGAAGGTGGTTACGCCACGCTGAAAGACCTGCGCGCCAACGGCGACTGGGAAGCGGTTCAGGCAAAGGTGAAAGAAGCCGGCCTGCGCGGTCTGGGCGGTGCTGGTTTTCCGTCCGGCACCAAATGGGGCTTTGTGCGCGCCAACGAGGGCCCGCGTTACCTGGCCGTGAACGGCGACGAGGGCGAGCCCGGCACATTCAAGGACCGCTACTATCTGGAACGCACCCCGCATGTCTTCCTTGAAGGGATGCTGATGGCCGCCTGGGCGGTAGAGGCCGAGAAAGCCTTTATCTACATGCGTGACGAATATCCGGCGGTGCTGGAGATCCTCGCAACCGAGATCAAGGCGCTGGAAGACGCCGGCATCGTTGAGGCAGGCTACATCGATCTGCGCCGCGGGGCAGGGGCCTATATCTGCGGTGAAGAAAGCGCGATGATCGAGTCCATCGAAGGCAAGCGCGGCGAGCCGCGCCACCGTCCGCCGTTTGTAGCGCAGGTGGGTGTTTTCGGTCGCCCGACCCTCGTGCATAACGTCGAAACCCTGTATTGGGTCTGCAAGATCAACCGCGAAGGTCCGGAATGCCTGAATTCGGTTGAAAAGAACGGCCGCAAGGGTCTGCGCAGCTATTCGGTCTCGGGCCGCGTGAAGAACCCGGGCGTGCATCTGCTGCCCGCCGGCTCCACCATCACCGATGTTATCGAGGCCTGCGGCGGAATGCTGGATGGCCACGCCTTCAAGGCATACCAGCCGGGCGGCCCGTCCTCCGGCCTGCTGCCTGCGTCGATGCACGACATCCCGCTCGACTTTGACACGTTGCAGCCGCATGGCACCTTTATTGGCTCCGCTGCCGTTGTGGTGCTGTCCGATCAGGACTCGGCCCGCGACGCCGCGCTGAACATGCTGCGCTTCTTCGAAGATGAAAGCTGCGGCCAGTGCACCCCCTGCCGGGTGGGCTGCGAGAAGGCCGTCAAGCTGATGGGCGAAAAGAAGTGGGATCAGGGGCTGTTGGAAGAGCTGAGTGCCGCGATGGTTGATACGTCGATCTGCGGGCTGGGCCAGGCAGCGCCCAACCCGATCCGCCTGACCATCAAACACTTCCCCGAGGAGGTATAAGCCATGAGCGATAAAATCACTTTCACACTCGATGGCGAACAGGTCACGGCAGACGCAGGCCTGACCATCTGGGAAGTCGCCAACGGCCGCGGATTGAAGATCCCGCATCTGTGCCATAAGCCGCAGCCGGGCTACCGTCCGGACGGCAACTGCCGGGCTTGTATGGTCGAGATCGAAGGCGAGCGCACGCTGGCGGCCTCCTGTATCCGCGAGCCTGCTGATGGCATGGTTGTCACCACCAATAACGCGCGGGCTGAGAATGCCCGCAAGATGGTGATGGAACTTCTGGTGGCTGACCAGCCAAAGAAGGAAGAGGCGCACGACAAGTCCTCCCACATGTGGGACATGGCCGAGTTGAACGGCGTCACTGAAAGCCGCTTCCCCAAGCTGGAAGAGGGCCGCATCCCGCTGCTGGATGATAGCCATGTGGCGATGTCAGTGAACCTGGATGCCTGTATTTCCTGCGGTCTGTGCGTCCGCGCGTGCCGCGAAGTTCAAGTCAATGACGTGATCGGCATGGCCGGACGCGGCCACGATGCTTATCCGACATTTGACATTGCCGACCCGATGGGCGCGTCCACCTGTGTGGCCTGTGGTGAATGTGTGCAGGCCTGCCCGACCGGCGCGCTGATGCCTTCTGCGGTACTGGACGATGCAGGTCAGGGCGACCTGAAAGACTATGACAGCGAGACCGAAAGCGTCTGCCCGTTCTGCGGCGTCGGCTGCAAGGTTTCGCTCAAGGTCAAGGATGGCAAGGTCAAACATATTGAGGGCATCAACGGCCCGGCAAACGAAGGCCGTCTGTGCGTCAAGGGCCGCTTTGGCTTTGACTACATCCATCACCCGCACCGCCTGACCAAACCGCTTATCCGCCGCGACGACGCGCCGGCCAAGGGCCTGAATGTCGACCCGGGCAATCTCTCCACCCATTTCCGCGAAGCGACTTGGGAAGAGGCGATGGACCTGGCCGGCAAAAGCCTGATGAAGCTGCGCGATGAAGACCCGAAATCGGTTGCTGGTTTCGGCTCGGCAAAATGCACCAACGAAGAGGCTTATCTCTTCCAGAAATTCATCCGTCAGGGTTTTAAGCACAACAACGTCGACCACTGCACCCGTCTTTGCCACGCGTCGTCGGTTGCGGCGCTGATCGAAAACGTTGGCTCCGGTGCTGTGACCGCGACCTTTAACGAGATCGAAAACGCGGATGTGGCGATCATCATCGGCTCCAACCCGATCGAAAACCACCCGGTGGCTGCAACCTACTTCAAGCAGTTCACCAAACGCGGCGGCAAGCTGATCGTGATGGATCCGCGCGGTGTCGGCATGCGGCGCTTTGCGACCGAAATGCTGCAGTTCCGTCCCGGCGCGGATGTGTCGATGCTGAACGCGATCATGCATGTGATCGTCGAGGAGGAATTGTATGACAGCCAGTACATCCACCGCTGGACCGAGAACTGGGAAGCTGAAAAAGAGCATCTGAAGCAGTTCACACCCGAGAAGATGTCGGAAATCTGCGGCATCGAACCGGACCAGCTGCGCCGTGTGGCGCGGATCTTTGCTGGTGCAAATGCTGGTTTGATTTTCTGGGGCATGGGCATCTCCCAGCATATTCACGGCACCGACAATTCGCGCTGCCTGATTTCGCTGGCCCTGATGACCGGCAATGTGGGCAAGCCGGGTGCGGGCCTGCACCCGCTGCGCGGTCAGAACAACGTGCAGGGCGCGTCCGACGCGGGCCTGATCCCGATGTTCTTGCCGGATTACCAGACCGTGACCTCGGATGATGTGCGCAAGAGCTTCACCGATGTCTGGGGCGGCGGCGACTTCTCGAACGAGAAGGGCCTCACCGTGACCGAGATTGTCGATCAGGCTTATGCCGGCAACATCAAGGGCATGTACATTCAGGGTGAAAACCCGGCGATGTCCGACCCGGATGCCGACCACGCACGGGACGCCTTTGCCAAGCTGGAGCTGATGATCGTTCAGGATATCTTCCTGACCGAGACGGCGAACTATGCCGACATCATCCTGCCGGCCTCGGCGCTCTATGAGAAGAACGGCACCGTGTCGAACACCAACCGTCAGGTTCAGCGGGTGCGCCCCGCCGTTGCGCCTCCGGGTGAGGCGCGTGAGGACTGGAAAGTCACCGTGGAACTGGCGCAGCGCATCGGCCTGCCCTGGGACTACAAGGACGTCAGCGAAGTCTTCAACGAGATGAAGCTGAACATGAAGTCCCTGAACAACATCACCTGGGAGCGTCTGGAGACCGAGACCATCACCTATCCGTCGCTGCATGAGACCGACCCGGGTCAGGCGATTGTGTTCGGCGATGGCTTCCCGCGTCCCGAAGGCCGCGCCCGCTTTACTCCGGCCTCGGTGATCCCGCCGGATGAGGCGCCGGATGCGGAGTATCCGATGATCATGACCACCGGCCGCCAGCTGGAGCATTGGCACACCGGGTCGATGACCCGCCGCTCCCTGGTGCTGGATGCGGTGGAACCGGAAGCGAACTGTTCTCTCAACCCCAAAACCCTGCGGGCAATGGGCGTGGAGCCGGGCGAGATGGTGCGCTTGTCCACCCGCCGCGGTTCGATTGAGATCATGGCACGGGCTGACCGGGCAATTGCCGAGGACATGGTGTTTGTGCCCTTTGCATATGTCGAGGCAGCAGCAAACATCCTGACCAACCCGGCTATCGACCCCTATGGCAAGATCCCCGAGTTCAAGTTCTCGGCTGTCCGGGTTGAGAAGGTAGAAAGCCAGATCGCTGCCGAGTAATCCCGGCCGCGTGTGAGCGAGATCAGAACGGGCGCGGAGCTGATGGCTCGCGCCCGTTTTGCGTTTGAGGTTATCCAGCGGAATATCTGAGGCAGGCGGCCGGCCTGTGTTCCGAGGGTAAGTTACATCAGCTGTGGCGGGCCAAAAAACGGTCCAGATCCCGCTTTGACGGCGGCGCGCCGGTGAAAACCTCAACCCAGCCGGGCATAAGTGAAATCCGGTATTCCGTGCTTTCGTGTACCTGCATCGAGATATAGCCGATCTGGGTGTAGATCATCGCCCGGGCGCGGATCAGTGCGACGCCGGCGTCGAAACCAAAGCGGATGAACATCTCTGTTAGTGCCTTCTCGCGCCGGGTATCGGCTTGGTCCAGCCGTGCCTGCAGGTCAGGATCGTTGCGCGCCCAATTGCGGATCGCCAGATCCAGCCGGGAGTCGAACAGGCCTGCATCAATCCAGCAGTCAAACAGGTTGAACAGCGCCTCGGCAATGGTTTCCGCATAAGCCTCGGACCGGGCGATCAGGTTGCCGGTGTTCTTTTCCTCCCAGCGCCGCACCATCGCCTCCAGCAGCGCCTCGCGGTCTTTGAAGTGCCAGTAGAAACTGGTGCGGGCCACGCCAAGCCGCTTGGCCAGTGGCATCACCTTCACGGCTTCCACGCCGCTCTCGGTCAATACTTCGTAAGCGGCTGATAGCCAGTCTTCGTCACCCAGCCGGGTGCGGGTAATGTCCTGAGTGTCCATGTGGCAGCCATAACAGCGGGGCAGGGCGGGGGCAACTTTTCTTGACAGGTATGAATGTTTAATTGACACATATGTCAAGAACGGTTGGCGACTCGCCAATGCCGCGCTTGCCCAGACATCGTTCCAGGAGATCCGCATCATGTCCAAGGACCCGCTGCTGCAGCCCTATCAGCTGAAGCACCTGACGCTTCGCAACCGGATCATGACCACCAGTCATGAACCGGCATATCCGGAAGACGGGATGCCCAAGGCACGCTATGCCGCCTATCACGCGGAACGGGCCAAGGCGGGCGTGGCGTTGACGATGACCGCCGGGTCTGCTGCAGTCAGCAAGGACAGCCCGCCGGTCTTCAACAATATCCTTGCCTATAAGGACGAGGTGGTGCCGTGGATCCGCAGCCTGACGGATCAGGTGCATGAACATGGCGCCGCCGTGATGATCCAGCTTACCCACCTTGGACGCCGCACTGGCTGGAACAAAGGCGACTGGCTGCCCTCTGTCAGCTCGTCCAGGCACCGCGAACCGGCGCACCGCGCCTTTCCGAAACTGGCCGAGGATTGGGATATCGCCCGGATCATCAGCGATTTCGCCGATGCAGCAGAGCGGATGAAAGAAGGCGGGATGGATGGGATCGAACTCCAGGTCTATGGCCATCTGATGGATCAGTTCTGGTCGCCGCTGACCAATGATCTGGACGGGCCATACGGCGGCCAGACGCTGGAGAGCCGGATGAAATTCCCGATGGACGTGCTGCAGGCCGTGCGGGACCGGGTCGGAGAGGAATTCATCGTCGGCCTGCGCTACACGGCGGATGAGGCGCAGAAGGGTGGCATCACTCCGCAAGAAGGCCTTGAGATATCCAAGCGCCTGGCGGGCAGCGGTATGGTGGATTTTCTGAACGTGATCCGTGGCCGCATCCATACTGATCCTGCGATGACCGACGTGATCCCGGTTCAGGGCATGAAATCAGCCCCGCATCTGGATTTTGCCGGAGAGGTGAAGAAGGCAACCGGCATGCCCACATTCCACGCCGCCCGCATCCCGGATGTGGCAACTGCCCGCCATGCGGTTGCCGCGGGGCTTTTGGACATGGTTGGCATGACCCGCGCTCATATGGCTGATCCGCATGTGGTGAAGAAGATCATGGAAGGGCGCGAGGATGAGATCCGCCCCTGTGTGGGGGCCACCTATTGCCTGGACCGGATCTATCAAGCGGGGGATGCGCTGTGCATTCACAATGCAGCGACGGGCCGCGAGTTGACGATGCCGCATGAAATTGCGCCTGCTAAGGCCAGCAAGAAGATTGTGATCGTTGGTGCCGGACCCGCCGGGCTTGAGGCTGCGCGGGTGGCGGCAGAGCGCGGTCATCATGTCACCGTGTTTGAAGCTGCGGCAGAGCCGGGCGGCCAAATCCGCCTGACAGCGCAGAACCCGCGCCGGGCAGAAATGATCGGGATCATTGATTGGCGCATGGCTCAATGCGCCGCGCGGGACGTGGAGTTCCGCTTCAGCACTTGGGCTGAGGCCGCAGACGTGACAGCGCTGAACCCGGATGTGGTTGTCGTCGCGACGGGAGGTTTGCCAAACACCGAACTGTTCGAAACCCGTGGCGAGGCTTCGCTTGTTGTCTCTGCCTGGGACATTATTTCCGGTGACGTGAAACCGGCCGCAAATGTGCTGATTTATGACGAGAGCGGCGACCATCCTGGGCTGATGGCAGCAGAGATCGCCGCCAATGCTGGTGCCAGAGTAGAAGTGATGACGCCTGACCGGACCTTTGCCCCCGACATCATGGCGATGAACCTGGTGCCCTACATGCGGGCGCTGCAGGACAAGGACGTCACCTTCACCGTGACCCGCCGCTTGCTGGAGGTAGCGCGCAGCGGTAATAAGCTGACGGCCTCCATCGGGACAGACTACAGCGGTCATGTGTATGAGGCCGGTTATGATCAGGTGGTTCTCAACTACGGGACGCTGCCGCTGGATGACCTGTACTTCGACCTGAAGGAACAGTCGTCCAATCGCGGTGAGATCGAACAAGGGGCACTGATTGCGGGCCGGCCGCAGAAGATAGTCTCCAACCCGCAAGGGCAGTTCCAGCTGTTCCGCATCGGTGATGCGGTTTCTGCCCGCAACACCCATGCGGCGGTTTATGATGCGCTGCGGCTGATGAAGGATATCTGATATGCGTTTGGGATTTTTGGGATGCGGCACCATTGCTTCTGCCGTGGTGCGGGGCCTGGCCGGCAAGGGCCACCAGATTACGGTTTCGGAGCGCAGCAAGGCGCAGTCCGCGGCGCTTGCTGAGGCTTTCGAGGACGTGACCGTTACTGGAAACCAGGCAGTGATCGACGCCAGTGATGTGATCTTCCTCGGCCTGATGGCTGAGTCTGCTGAGGGCATTCTGAAGGAGCTGGTCTTCCGCGAAGATCAGCAGGTGGTCTCCCTCATGGCCGGTGCGGATATTGGCCGGGTGGCAGAATTGGCCGCTCCGGCTGAAGCCGTTGCAGTTATGATCCCCTTTCCGGGCATCGCACAGGGCGGCTCTCCGGTCATGGCGCTGGGGAATACCGCGCTGCTTGGCAGTCTCTTCGAGCCGGACAATCAGATCTTTGTGCTTAAGGATGAGGGAGAACTGAATGCTTATCTGTCAGCTCAGGCTGTGCTCTCACCAGCGGCGCGCCTGGTGGGGGATGCCGCGGAATGGCTCGGCGACCGGGTCTCGGACAAGGCGCAGGGCGAGGCCTTTTTGCGGATGCTGGTGTCGGCCAGCCTGCGGGCTTCGGGCTGCTCGGAACTGATCGAAGCACTGAACACCCCGGGGGGCTATAACCAGCGGCTGCGGCTGCATATGGAGGACGCCGGCCTTCGCAGCAGCCTTGCGAAGGGATTGAGTAACCTCGAAGGCTGAAGGGCAAACTGATTGAATAGGAA
>NZ_JAKFZM010000081.1:0-9682 GCF_021654205.1 Leisingera sp. MMG026
AAAGCGGAAGTTCGCTGCACTCACAAACACTGCAGTCTGCCCGCTAAAGAGCTGACGTTCGAAGCCGCTGCGGTTTTCGTTCGGCTGAAAGCTAGGTGCTAGTGATCGGTAAATGAACCTTTTGCCCCAGTAGTGTGCTCGTCGCCTGTATGGCTAGATGTTGTTGCTACTTTATGTTAGACCACCAACCCGTTGTATTGGAATGGTGAGATGGCGATTTTTGATATCGAAAAGGATGACTTGCTGCGGCTGTCCGACACTCTGTTGGAAGAGTTGATTGCAAGGCTGGCCGAAGCAGAGGTCGCCGCACGTGGACATAGCCCTTCGAGTGTCAGTTGGTCGGGCTCGATCAAAGCGCCTGACGATGGCATCGACATACATGTGCAGGTGAACGCCCCCAAACTGGACACAGGCTTCATTAGCCGCCCAGATACGATCCTTCAGTCCAAGAAGGACTCGATGCCGAAATCCGCGATCACAGCGGAGATGACGAAAGACGGCGAACTTAATCCAACTATATCAAACCAGGCGAAGATCGGCGGCAGCTACATCATTGTGAGTCTCGCTGATGATTGTTCGCCACCGATGAAGAAGGATCGCCTCGATGCCTTGCGGGCGGCTGTAGCCAATGATCCCAACAATGAGAACATCCACCTCGATTTCTTCGACCGTTCCAAGCTGGTTCAATGGGTTCGCCAGCACCCGTCGGTGTTGCTGTGGTTGAAAGGCAAGCTCGGTCAAGGCTATTCGGGATGGCAGCCCTATGGAGCCTGGAGCAACCCTCCAAAGGGATCACCCGACACTCTCATCTCTGCCCCAGGTATCATCGTCCAAGTGCCGACGGAGCGAGGTCAGGAGCTTTCAATCGAGGACGCCATAGAACCTATGCGGCGTTTGATCCGCACCTCAAACAAGGCGATCCGCATCACGGGGCTTTCAGGTGTTGGTAAGACACGAATTGTCCAAGCACTCTTTGACGAAACTGTAGGTAACGATCCACTCGATAGGACCGTCGCCGTCTACGTGGACACCGGACAAGACCCTGATCCCTCAGCATCCGCTATGCTTGACCGACTGATTTCCGAGGGGCGTCGCGCGGTGATGATCCTCGACAATTGCCCATCTGATCTGCATTCGGCTTTGGCAAGCAAGGTGTCGGCTGCAAGTGGTGATGTCAGCCTGATCACGGTTGAATACGATATAAGAGACGACAAACCGCAAACCACTGAAGTGATCCACATAGAGGCGAACGGACCGGAAGTCGCCGAAGAACTTCTGATGCGCCGTTTTCCCGAAATTGGTCAGGGAAACGCACGGCGCGTCGCCGAGTTTGCCGATGGCAATTCCAGGGTAGCCTTGGCAATCGCAGAAAGAGTTGAACAGGGTGAGGGCCTCGCCCAATTGTCAGACGCAGAATTGTTCGACCGTCTCTTCCAACAGCGGAAGGGAGATGATGGTGACCTTCGCGAACAGGCCGAGACTCTGTCTTTGGTATATTCGTTTTCGGTTTCAGATCTAGAAGTCGGTCAGAACGAACTGGAAGTCTTGGGCTCGATTTCGGGGCACTCAAAGGCTCAATTGTTCAAAGCCACCAAGAAGCTGGCGGAACGACATGTCGTGCAAAAGAGAGGCCATTGGAGGGCGATATTGCCCCATGCAGTCGCAAACAGGTTGGCAGGCTCTGCGTTAGAAAGCATCCCCGTTGAGACCCTGAGATCGTCATTTGAAGCGCAAGGAAACAGTCGCCTTCTGATGTCGTTCGCTCACAGGCTTGGCTTGATGCATGATCACCCTGTTGCCAGTGAGATTGTTGAGGCATGGCTGCAACCTGATGGCCTTCTGGGCCGTATTTCCGACCTCGATGAGAATGGATCGAGGATACTGGACTACATTGGGCCCGTCGCACCAGATGCGCTGCTTGATCGGATTGAAGCCGAACTCACCTCTCCAGACTTTCAGGGTATGGAACCTAAGCATAATCCCCGCAGGACCACGATTCTCAACCTAATTCAATCTTTGGCCTACGAGGCCCATGCCTTTGACCGCTGCGTGTCACTTCTGATCCGCGTTGCGGACTATGAAGATGAAAACAACAACTATGATGCGGTAAGAGACAAGATTTCTGGCTTTTTTCAGCCATATCTTTCAGGCACTCATGCATCCCTGGCGCAACGCCTCGCCATCGTAGAAGAGTGCCTGAGTTCCGAAGATGTGGGACGGCGTTCCTTGGGTCTGAAGCTTCTTTCAACGGCGCTGGATGGACCACCATGGACGGGCTTTGGTCTGAACGAGTTTGGGGCAAGGCCGAGGGATTATGGATACCGCCCCAACCATGAGCAACTCGTGGAGTGGCGCACTGCTTACATTGATCTGGCAGTGCGGCTTGCAAATTCTGATGACGAGGACATCAAGAGCCGTGCACGGCAGGTCCTGGCGAATGAATTTCGCAGTCTTTGGCATCAGGAAGCAATGAGGGATAAACTGGTCGAAGCAGCGCTGGCGATCAATGATCACGAGCCGTGGGGAGCAGGCTGGAAGGCCGTTCGTTCGATCATCTATTTCGACCACACGAGGGAGAAGGGTGAAGCTGAGCCGGAACCACTTCCCCAAGAACTGGCAGACCTTGATCGGGACCTGGAGCCTTGCGACCTAATCGCAAAGATCAAAACATTCGTGCTTGGCAAAGGACATGATTACTGGGCACTTGACGACGAGTTCGACGACAGCAGCGACGACAAATACCGCGCGGCTGAGGACCGGTTGGCTGCAAAGGCAACAGACTTGGGTGAGAGCTTTGCAGCATCAGACCATACCCTCGATGAGTTAGGGGCTGACTTGTTCTCAAACGACTGGATGCCCTATCGCAGAGCGTTCGGTGTCGGCCTTGCTAAGGGGGGCCACAATTATCGTGAAGGTTGGCAAGGCTTGCTGGAACACCTCGCTAATTCATCCGGTTCGCACCACGATTTTGCGGTGATCGGCGGCTTCATCGAAGAGGTGGCTGCAAACGACAACGGACTTTCAAGAGAACTCTTGGATGAATGCGCAGAACACACAGAACTTCAAAATGTCCTTGTGGGCTTGCATCCATGGAATGACTTCACAGAGAGCGATCTGGATCGGTGCATGGCCCTGCTCGACGATGAAGAAACTCGGACTTGGATGTTCGGACCTATCCTTTGGCGGGATAACTATGCACACCTACCGTCCAAACGTTTGTTGGAGCTTGCGCAGAAGCTACTGAAGAAGTCGGGCGGCGACGACACTTTGCTTGAAGCGCTCAGTATGAAGCTGCACGGGGAGGACCCTGCGGTCGATACGTTGGGGCCTGAACTGAGAAACCTTGGTTTGAAGGCGGCCACCAAATCACTGTTGTCGGATCATAGCGACCCTGGTGGCAGCAAAGATTATCGCATGGAAAATGTCATCCAGGCCGCACTTGTCTTCGACGGCAATGACGCCGAAAAGACAGAGTGGTTGGATACAATATTCTCTGTTGTGGACGTGCGTTACGGCTACATTCATTCGTTCGAGAAAGCGATTGAAACTACAGCAGGGCTGATGCCCAAGGCATTTCTGAATCGTGTTTTCCAGGGGACAGAGGATCAGCAGAGTCGACGCACCTTCTTCATTCGTCACGGGGGCATTCGGCGCTGCCCGCTCTCCAAGATCGATGTGGCCGACCTGATTGAGTGGTGTCAGCAACGGAACGAAGCGGATGTCTGGGGTTTGGTCGCGTCAGGTATCAGGCTTTGGGAGAAAGGCGATGGGAATAGGGATGGCTCTTCCATAACGTCATCCGCTGTTGGGTTTCTTGAAGCCGCCCCAGAGCACGAACCAGTCCTTCACGCCTACGCGGATCGTGTCACCCCATCGTCGTGGTCTGGGAGCCGTGCAGACGTCATGCAGCCCAGGGCCGATGCCATTGCCGCACTGTCGCAGCATAAACGGGAAGAGATAACCAAGGCCGCTAAGTCGGTGTCAGCGCGACTGGCCATGGAAATCGAACGAGAACGCGTGCGTGACAGACAAAGAGATGAAGAACGCGAACAGCGATTCGAGTGATATCTCGCACGAAGCCCTGCGGATTCTCTGTGGAATGTGGGCGTGAGGGGTTACAAAGCGTTCTGTTTCACCAAATGGCGGCAAAGTGGGCTGCCCGCGTCATCCGAGCAGGGTGCTGAGAGTCCGGCATGGGCCGGTCAAAAAAGAGTCTGAAGAGAGAAGGATGCAGTTTGCCCTGCCTAAATTGCGGAAAACCCAAGACCATAGAAGCACATCTGATCCCCAAAGCATTCGTAATGGAGGTGAAAGCTGATCGCGGTGAGCAACACTTGATTGTTCACAAGGGCAACCCTCATCCGAAGGTTAGCCATACTGGCGTCTACGACAAAGATAT
Organism: Leisingera sp. MMG026; assembly: GCF_021654205.1. NCBI lineage: Bacteria > Pseudomonadati > Pseudomonadota > Alphaproteobacteria > Rhodobacterales > Roseobacteraceae > Leisingera > Leisingera sp. MMG026. The sequence continues at coordinate 4,400 of NZ_JAKFZM010000081.1, forward strand.
TTTGTGCGGGGATTGTGACAACATACTTGGGCGCTATGAATCCTACGCATTTGACCTCTTTCGGAAAATCCGTACGCAACCTGTCAGCGCAGGGAAGATCATAAGCGTGGACGGCGTGGACGGAGATATGCTGGTACGTTTTGCCTCAGGCATTGCTTGGAAATATGCTGTCACAATTCCCGACAGGGGACGTATCGACATCGGCCCTTACAAAGATATCCTTAGGATGGTCGCGCTCAGTGGCGGACAAATTCCCAATGCTATTGATGTCACGATTGCGCGTATCATCGAACTTGATGGCGACGTCTATTACTATCGCACGCCCATGCCAGACAGGAAGAAAGGAGTGAACGTCGTAAGGTTTTGTCTTGGCGGATTTCTCATCTTGCTCAAAATCGACAAACGGCCACCGGGTAATTGGCTGCCGGAGAAATGTTGGTTGCGAGGGCGCGAAAAAGGAGCCTTTGTGACTCTCCCAGCCGAATATGTCGAAGAGGCAACCCTGCATGCAGAGCTCGCGAACCAGACACCTGTGCGTCGATTTTTCGGAAAGATGCGAGAGCGCTCAGCCCGGAATTCAAAGCAAGGTTGATGTGTTTTGAAAGCCACCGTTTTTCGGATGTTGCGCGCCAGCTCGAATGGCTGGTCTGGGGTAGCTGCACTGCAGCGGAGGATGACAAAACGAGTGTCTCCTTTGGGCCGTCCTCAACGCCTAGCCGGAACCTAATCGGCTGGATGCTGCGCTGCTTCCGGTGACCGTGAAGACCCCAGAGTACCGAATGCTGCGCACCGCATGAATGTCGGGAAGCGAAGCGCAGTTTACCATTCAGAACACCTTTTCAAGAATGGCGATATCAATTGGCGGAAGGGTTTTTTCTCGCCCCGAAAACACGCCGTCTCCTACCTTTGCAAAACCCCATCTCTGGTAGAATGGAACCGCGTTAAGCGTCGCCTCAATTTTGACTTTTCCGCTTTTGTTGGGAAGGGCATCCTCAAGAGCGCGCTGCATCAGGCCAGCGCCAACACCTAAACCCGTATGGTCGGCATCTACGAAGAGGCGAACTACCTCTCCGGCCTCACCATGTGCAAAGCCAATTGGTTTGCCGTCCAGTTCCGCGATCCAGATAACCTCTCCAGCGCAATCCTCATGATAGTCACCTGCGACGCGGCCGGCCATCCATGTGTCAACAACTTCCTGACTATAAGGTGTGGGAGCCAACCGAGAAACTGAGCGCGAAACGAGTTCGAAAACCGTTTGTGCATCCGTGGAATTTGAACGCCGATATGAGACATTGGTCATTTGATGTCATCCTTGTTGTGGAATGATTTTGAGCAGGAGTCCGACTTCTTCGGAAACTTCAAGCAGATAGAATTTCAAGGTTTTTCGAAAGGTCCGTGTGAAAAATGCGCCTCTGTTTCGGCGTCGACGTTACCTGCTTAGGTGAACATCATTATTGCCATTTTTATTCCTTTCATCAGATGCTTATTGCGATCGGGGTACCGCTCTACGCGCCTTGGCAGCAGTTCAGGATTCGTACAAACGAGGGTTCTTTGGGAGGATGAGACGGTTCCACAGCAGGCCGAGAACAAGGGTCGCTAGCAGGAAACCGAGTACAAGACCGTGCCAGATTGAGACCGGCATAGGATCTTGTTGCCCGAGCCAGAAGACTTGCACCGGGACCGCAAAGAACCAGTAGCAAATAAGCACAACAGTCGCTGATCTGGCTGTCACCCCAACACCTCGTAGACTGCCCAGCAGGACCATAAGCACAAGGCTGAAGATCAGTGAGGGCAAAGACCAGCGGGTAAAGGCATACAGCAGGGCCGTCACCGCTTCGAATTCAGGGCCTCCCACGTCAAAAAAGACCAGAGCCAGGACAGGCCGCGCCAGAAGAGCAAGACCAACAATCGGCACGAAGAGCAGCAGGGCTGCGTGAAGGATCTGCGATAGCTCGCGCCTTGCGGTTTCCTGGTTAAGATCACCGATAGACGCAAAGCGGATGGCTGCAAAATCTCCGAAACCCAGGGCAAAGAGCACCAAAACCTCGCTAATTTGCATGGCGGCGCTGTGGGCCGCGACAGCCTGCGTACCGAACTGGGCCATCAACACCAAGGAGAGACTCAGGAAGCCGATCGTCAACATGATGGTTATCCCGGCAGGTAGACCGGTTCTAAGAATTTCAAACCCGACACGCATTTTTTTTCGGGCGTCCCTAAACAGGTGGCGGCCAACCTGTGCGAAACCATCGACATGCCTGCTGCAGGAAAGACCAATTACCGCCGCACCAAGGGTGGAGGAGATCACTGTTGCCCAACCCGCGCCAGTCAGCCCCTGTGCCGGGGCGCCGAAATGACCGAAGATCAGCACATAGTTCGCAGTGATGTTGGTTCCGAACTGGATCAGCGCTCCATACAACACCAGAATTTCCTTTTCCTCGAAGGCCAACAGTTCCCAGAAGACGATGAAGAGTAGGTTCGGAAGCAACGCAATGCCCAGCAGGATGACATAGGAATGGGCGCTGTCCGAAACCGACCAGTTCTTAAGAAAAGAGCCCAGAACCCAATTGGCCTGAGCAAGCATGGTTAAGCCGACAAGCGCATAGAACACGACCAGAAAGAGGATCACCGAGAGCGCTCCGATGTGCGGTTTGCCCGCCCCCTTTTCCCGATGGTTGCGGCCGTAGATTGGGCTGAAGCCAAAAACGATGCCCTCACCCAGCACCAGTATAACCAGATAGACCTGCATCATGACGCTTCCTTCGGCCATCTCCGAAAGATCGTGGTGTCCCAGCATGGCCATGTCGGTAAAGACCAATGCGGCCAGAGACATGTTTGCCAGACTCAGCGGAAGCGCCCGGCGATAAATTTTGAAAAGATTGTTCATTTGAAATTGTCCGATATTGCCCTGAAAAGCGAAAAGTATCCGCCCCGGGGTTCTCCGGGTTGGATGCTAGGTTTGCATGGGCATCAGGAGCGGCACGAAGCCGAGCGCGGATATCAGACGCGGGTAAGCTTCACTTTGGCAAAATGCAGCCCAAAGGCGTCTCTACCGAAAGGCTTTTCTCGTGAAAGAAGCGTCTGATCAACCCCGCAAACCATTCTGCGGGGCCAAGACAGGTCCACGGGTTCGGTCGTGATAACGTTTGAAATGCATCCAACCCTCCCTGATCTATATGGACAGCGTGAATGTACCCCGGAATGTTCCCTTGTCAACGAGTTGCAGCTCCTGGGTGGAAGGGCCACAAGAGTATTCCCTGCCATTGGAGCGATGCGCAGCGAATGCTCACTTTGTCCGGCGAACTGTGAATTCGAGCAGGCAAAGATTATTGCAGCGCAGCGAAAGTCCGGTCTGACGGGCCGCACTGCGGCGAGCACTGTCATGGATGAACGGCAGGAATGGGCCGAGAAGGTCATTTTTCGGTTGTTACGTCGGCACTCACATCCTCGCGCCAGTAGATCCGGCTTAGATCATGGGGCATCGCCAACAGGGCCACGTTGGCATTTCTAAGTTTCATCGAAAATGCACCTTGTGGGCGCTCCGTGATCTCGGCGAGATCGCCCAAAGAAATGAAGCTCTTCTGAAACTGCGCCAGACTATCAGCGGTGACAACAGTCGCCCCTCGGCGGTAGAGCTCTGAGGTATCCACCCCGCACAGCATTCCATGCTGGATCAAATACCCTACTGTTTTGACCGTCACTCTTAACTGCCGGGCGGCGTCACCGACGGAAAGGCCGCTCTCTCCCGACGCCCTAGCGTTATCGGCACCATATACGCTACTTTCAGCTTTTTCATGCGAACTCTGCCCGGCCCGAAAGAACTTCTTCTCACGCTCGTAGGCGTCGAGCATTTGCTGGGTTACAAAATTCATCGGTACGATACCGCCACCAGCGTCACGCGTTGCGAGACCTCGGCAAATCAGGTCTTCGGCATTGCGCTTGGCGAACCCAGTCAGCGAAAGCGACTTCTGTGGGTTCGAAGAAGCTGTTCCTTCCGAAGGCACGCCCAGCACCAGCACTCCTTTTCTGACGGAAAAATTGCCGAAGACGTGTCGCCGCACAACGTCACGAAGGGGCTCGAACTCATCGCCGAGGCTCCGGCTTTTCAGCCACGCAATCCAGGGGCCAAAGAGTCGGCAGAAGAACCTGCTGTCCGCGCCGTCCTCGCGAGCCAAAGCTGCAAGACAGTCGGAAAGAGCTGCAGGGCCGTCTTTCAGTACGTGGTAGCCCAAGACACCATATTTCCTCCAGTCTGACTCACTGTGCCCCGCCAGCACAGCATCTGGCCCCATTGCAATACGCAGGCCCAGCACCTCGCATGCGCGAGACGTCACGTTGAGTTCAAGACGGTCGATCCATCGGTCTCCCCGCCCGCTCAGGATGCGGTTCGTGAGGTACGCCTCGAAAGGGCTGGAATTTGCCTGGACCACCGGCTGATCCAAAATCCAACCGTGGTGTTTTTGCAGCTGCGCCGCGAAGTCTCTGGCGTTCTTGTTGAATTTCTCGGCTGGAAGGCATGCGAGCATGCTGCTGTGTTTAGGGCAGCTCCGGATAGACGAGAATTTCCACTGGAGGCGACGCGGCACACGCCAGGACTCTGCTGCTGACGGCATTTCGGTCCGTATGCACTCCGGGCAGACGCGGATGCGCGAGCGCTGAAAGCTCTGAAGAGAGGCAAATTCATCCCGAAGTCGAAAATGGCCCTTACCGAGGTGGCGGATAGAAACCCGCTCCAGTGCGGTCACGTCACACCCTGCCAGCTGAGCCAATTGCTTGATTGCTACCTTCTCTCCACGAAAGAGCGGGTCGATCGGAAAGGCAATGTCGCCGCAAAACCTCTGCATCGAAATGGCGCCGTTCCTGGCCGCAAGCCGCGACAACAAGGAAGTTGCCGGCTCGCTTGCGGCATGTGACACCGTCAGCGGCAACTGCGGAAAGTTCGTTCCGGGAGTGGCAGGTAAGCTTTTGACCAAGCGAGGCTTCCGAGATCAGACAAAGGCTGGAATGGCCGGATCTTACGATCACCAACTCAACTGAGCAACGTCGCTATGATTTCAGGAAATTGCGCCGAGTGGGTCAGTAATCTGTCACAAAAATCGGTTTTGCTTGGCATCTGACAAGGGTATAATGGCGGACCGAGGAGGATTCGAACCCCCGACCCCTTGATTCGTAGTCAAGTACTCTATCCAGCTGAGCTATCGGTCCACTGCCGTGGGGTGTAATCATAGCGCTGGAGAGTCGCAACCCCTAAAGAGATCAATGCACGTATTTCTTGCCTGGTTCACG
>NZ_JAKFZM010000082.1:0-9237 GCF_021654205.1 Leisingera sp. MMG026
TGACCCGATGGTGGCGTGCTGTGGTGGTGTGGTTGGGGAAAAACTCTTCAGGCTGCTTCAAGCTTCAACACATGGTCTCCGATCTCGACCACGGTATTTAAAGCTCTCAAGCGCAATTCTTCCTGGTCCGCTTGGTGTTCAAGCTCCTCGAAGGCCTCGTTCAAGTTTTCCTGTTGCTTCTCTGAAAGCTGAGGATCATCCGCGTGGGGACGCTGCAGTATCATCTCATGTTTTCGATCAAGTACGCTATTCGGGTCTCGGTCGCGTTCAACTTTCAGGTCCCAGAGGCGCCGTTTTACAATGTTTACGGAGGCCGTAAGGGCACCTGCTTTCAACGTCCCGAAATTCGCAACAAGTTTTGATCCTGAGAAATCAATAATAACCTTGTGACTGCTACCCTTCTTACGCCTCTGCTTCCCTTCTCTAAGGTCGCTGCTAAAAAAACCAGCGTAGCCGGCTCTTTGCGCTTTGACGTAGTCGCAAACTAAAAACGGCAGTCGATCTCCGCTACTTTCTTGGGGGTCCGCTACATTTGCATTGGAAGCAACTATCTTGGACGCCTCTACCTGCTCTTGATAAAGGGATGATAGAACGGCCATCCAGCTCTTACCTATGGCTTGGAGGCTATCACCTTCAGCTGTTCGCAACTCACCAACATGGACACCACTGATTACGTGATTGGGATCTGTCAGCGCTTCTACCGAACGCAGAGCGAGTTCGTTCCTCAAATGATCAATGGCTATCTCAATAGCACTGATGGTCGCAAAAGCGTCATCCCCATAAAAGCAATGCAAGCGGTCAACGGCATTGGCTGGCTCGACATGAAAGCCTTCACTGTTCACGACGGCAACACCGACCACAAGGCGCTCATAGCCGCCCATGATTGGTGACAACATTATGGGGGCCCACGTCGCTTGAAGCTTAGTGTTCCAAGCTGGGAACTGGCTGGAGTCTAGGTTAATTTCCATCAAACCATCACCGGCACGCCGAGCGCTCTACTGGAGTGTTGAGGGACCATAGCAGCTCTACTCTCAAGAAAGTCTTTCAGAGCATCCAGGTATTCTTTAGGCAGCAATTCCACGATGCGGCTTTTGGATGAAGCTGCAGCAATGTCGCAGGCTCCAATCGTCGCGCCAAACTTCCTGGCTTCTGCTGCACGTTCCTTCTTTTGATCCACGGAAAGTAGGCTGGTCAGCCATTCGGACAAGCGGTGACGGTAGCTTGCATCTGGATTAAGGTGCTCAGGCTTCCACGAGGGACCAGTGAAGCTGTGCCCGTGGTCAATCATCCAGCATTCATTCTTATTCCCAAACAGGATATTACCAGGATGTCGGTCGGTGTTGGCGATCCAAGCATCGTACGCATACAAACGGCCAAGATCATCCCAATTCATCACTTGGTTGATAAGAGACAGTCGTTCTGGCAGGTTCGCGGTCTGCAGGCGAAATGTTAGGTTGGGAACTTTAACATCGGCGCTCACGAACACGAGTCGGCTCCCATCACTGAGAACTGGGCTATGCCTCAAGCTGAGGTCCCCTGGCCGCACTAGCCCGATATAGCAATCGGGTACAGGGAGCTTAACTTCACGCGCCAAGGTATACGCAAGCAACTCATTGCAGAGCTGAGTTATATCCAAGTCTTTAATAATGCTTAACCTTGTCGCCCCATCGGACGTCAGAACCTGGCCTCTATAAGTGTCATTCACATTGCCTTCGTTGAAGCCAACGGCACCGAGCAACACTGTCGCGAGTTGAATATCCGGCATAAAAAACTGTTTCTAGCTATTCCCTGCAATCACCTTTTACGGGAAGTTTGGCACCCAGATCAAGTCACCCGGGAGCTATCAACAGGCCAAGAGCAAACTGAGCACCCCTCCGTATCTAAATCGATAGCAACTACGGAGGTTTATCATGCTGTCTCATATACTTGCGAAGTACCTGCTAGCAGCCAAGCCGATCAAAGCGCGACGATCCAGCAGCGGCGAAATCGTCATCGGCAAGATCATCATCGTCCTGTTCGCCAGGATCGATTGATGGGCGAGCTGCAACCCGACGACATCGTGGTCATCCGCGGGTCCGAAGACTGGCCGGAGCATCTGTTCCGGATCACTGAAGTCTTCGACGACTGTGTGGGCGGCTACTCACTGAACGGACCACTGGAAGGCGAATACGGCGAGCCGGACTTCGACCTGATCCTGAGGGTCTACGAGGGCGACTGACGCCCTTTTCCCAAAAACTCAAAACTAGAAGGAGGAGACACAATGTCTGCTCAGATCAAGTATGCGTACTTGAAGGGTCACACGTGGCTCTATCGACGCCATTACCCGAAAGACGTGGCTCTGGCCCTTGGTCAGCAAGCCCTGAAACAGTCGCTGAAGACACGAGACGCCGCTACCGCCCGCGTCCGAGCAGCGGAACTCAATGCCCGTTATGAAACGCAGGTGGCAGAGGTTCGTTCACTTGCAGAGGAAGCACTGAGTGCCCCAAGGAGCAGCAGAACCGCCCCGGCATGGGCCGCTAATCCAGAAGGTGCTCTCGACCGTCTGCGGGCCTCTCTGGCAGACTCTGGAACAGTCCTTGACCGTCCTGACTTCAATCGGTTGGCCGCGAAGCAAAAGATCCTGATCGGTGACCGCGCCGAGTCTTACCTGAGGCACCGGAGCAGCCAGCTTCGCCATGGCGGGTTCAAATCGGTGAGGTACTCGGTGGAGCTATTCGCTAGCCGCTATGGTCAACGGTCGCTTTGCAGCCTTGGGCGGGACGAAGGGAGGGAGTTTCTTGGTTTGATCGCCAAGTTGTCCCCGCTGGTCGGCAAGTCGGCGTCAACGAGAGGGTTAAGCCTGGACGGTTTGCTGTCTTTCTCGGAGAACTGCGCGGCCAAGATAACTGTGCGGACCCAGAAGCGTATCTGGTCGCAGGTGAACCATTTCCTCGACTGGTGCGTCTACGAGGGCGCTCTGGAAGCCAATCCGTTTAAGTCAGTACTGTTCGATCAAAAGGTTCGACCTCGACCCTATGCAGTGCCGACTGACGAGGAAGTGCGGCGGTTGCTGGCTGACCGAAGCGGTGATCTGCATCCTGTGTTTCTGACCTGCCTACTGTCAGGGATGCGCGCCGGGGAAGCGGTTGGCCTGTTGCGGAAAGATCTGGTGTCGAAGGGCAACCTCGGAACCTTTGCTTGGGTTCGACCAAATGAGCTGCGGCTGCTGAAAACGGATGCTGCGGAGCGACTGGTTCCAGTGCACCCAGTGCTGCAGGGCCTTTTCAGAGAGCTACCTGAGTTCGGCCCGCTGTTCCCCAACTTGACCGTCAATCAGATCACTAAGGCGTTTGCCAAGGCCCGTCGACGGTTACGACTGGAGCGTCCAGGGCTGGTGTTCCACTCTACTCGGAAGTGGTTCATCACCCAGTGCGAGCGAACCGGTGTCCCGGAGCATTTCACGGCGTCTCTGGTCGGCCATAAGTCAGCTCGGTCAGAGAACGGGATCACCTACGGGATATATTCCGCAGGGATCAGTGACGAGCAAAAGCGGTCTATTGTGGACCAGATTCGGTTGCCAGTGCCGGGATGAGACCACCCAACATTGAAGACTTCGAGGAGAGGGCCGCTATCGCTGAATACGATGGCGGTCTTTCTCGTAGGGCGGCTGAAGATTTGGCGGCTCGATCACAGGGCTTCGCTGGCGCTGAAGACTACTGGCGGTGGCTGGCGGAGTACGTTCTGACCCGAAAGATACCATAGAGACACCCCGGCTGGCTGCGCGCTGGCCGGGGCTTCCACTTTACTTTTTTCTTCACAGCCAAAACCAGCGACCAACCATAAACCGCTTGCAACCGGATAGCGCTAACGCCAGGAAGGTCTCCCTCCATGCTTGGAGGATCAACGATAATAATAACAAGGAGCCCGTGCCGATCTTGGATTTCACCGTCTGTCTTCGTGATCCGCTCACCAAGGCAATCGCTACGGGACCAAAGAGAGGAAATTTCATGACCACTCAACTTGATGCAGCATTCGAAATCATCTCCGTCGACGGTAGCCGCGCGTACTTTCTGGACGCTATCGAAAATGGGGCTGAACAGTTCGAGGAATTCGAGACTCGCTCAGGCGTGAGTCTGGCTGACCTCGAACATGCAGATCGAACCGAGACCACGGTGTTCATCCCCGCTGATGATCGCCACTACACCGTGGCTCGGATGCAAAGCTGATAGCTGAAGGGAAACTGAAGCCCTTTGCCGCACAATCTGGCTAACTAAACTTTGGCCCACCTCTGTCCTCAGGATGGCGGTGGGCCTTTCTAGTCTGGGCTTAAGGACGCCAGACGGCCTGCACTTTTCTTTCTGCTTGCTGGGTCGCTGCAAAATCTCACGTAATTACCCGGCACGTTCGCACATTACTGACCGGGTGATGGTAGCAAGGCAGACCAGTAATCCGGTGATCAGAGAAGGCATGCCGGATAGCTGCCCTTCAAGCACTGTACGGCGATATCGGACTACGAACCCATTGCCGCCATCTCTGCCTGACCACGGTGCTGTAGGCGCACGAGACCACTCCCAGCCCTAAGCGGGCATGGTCAATTTGCATATCAGTGTGTGGAGCTTACTCGCTGCATTTGCCAAGTTAAGGGAGGGTCGCAACCCAAGCGCTCAGTTCGGAAATCGCAACTGCAAGCTGCCGTTGAGGAGAAACGCTACCATCTTTTGCAACATAGGCTACCGGGCCACCTTTGTGGATGATGCCCAATACGGAGTCATCTTCGGTCATTAAAGGACCACCAGACATCCCTTGTCCGAGCATTTGAGACACCTCGATCAAAGGCACAGCACTCTTGGTGGTCAGAGAGCTAATACTGCCCTGCCTAACATTGAGTTGGTCACCCGGACCGTAGGTTGGGAAGCCCGCAGCTCGAGTGTTTGCTCCGATGGTCGGAGAACCTGTGAATGATCCCAACTCGAAATATTCCGTCGACGCAACTGAATGTTCGAGAATCGCAAGGTCCCGATGCGTGCAAATATTCTTAATCGTTACCTTGAATCTATTGGAAGTTCTCAGGGGGTGGAAAATATCGATTTTTGATGCACCGTCGACGCAATGGGCAGCAGTCACTAGTCCGACACCGTCTAAAAAGAACGCGGTTCCATTGTCGAATTCGGTTTCCACTACCCATATCGCCCGGTCCACAATTTCAGCTCGAGTTGGATGGACCTTGATTGGGTTCGCTGGGAAACAAGCATTGTAGCGCTTAGCCATGCCACGAAAAACTGGGTCAGACTGCCCCTTCACAAAGCCAACCCATGAAATTTTACCCTGAAGGTGCGATTGAATTTTGCAGGACTTTCCAAAGCGCGACTTCAACTCTGTCTGAGCAGCGGCTAGGCCAGACCGTTCAACTTTGAACAACGCGGAACGGACGTTGCGGACATACCTTCGGTCCACGTTGAGACCTTCATTGACCTTAATCCCAGTGACTATCCTGCGCGAGTTTCTATCAGCAAAATGAATTTTCTCAGGATTCAGCTCAAACCCGTTGTTTTGAAAGATCATTCGCAGTTCGGCATGCAATTTTTCTGGTGAGAGCCTACCGGGGGCGGGCCTTTCTCCTTCAAACAGTGAAGTCGGAGGCTGAAAACTCGAAAGCGTTATATCGTCTGCATAACGCGTGTAGAGTAGTCGATGCTCTTTAGAAAAGCGCATCAAAGATTTGTCGAGCCGGAAGCAGATCATGTTGGAGAGCACAGGACTAGAAGGCGCGCCCTGCGGTAAACAACCATTATTCGAACAGATACGGGCAACAATCTCTGCCACGTTTGTGTCCACGCCAATGCTTGTAAGCAGGCCCTGGACACGTGCCTCAGTGATCGATGGAAAGAAGTTCTGTATGTCGATGTTGAGGATGAACCGGCGCCGGAGGTGCGTCTCAGCATTTGTCCTAACCGAGCGATCCGGAACAAAACCATGAACCGGGTTTCTAGGACTGTACAAACCGGAAAGGCTACGAGCGAGCTTTTGCTGCAGCATCTTTAAGCGATAATCAGGAGCGCTAATTGTACGGCTCTTTCCCGACCTCTTTGAGATGTCGAAATGCGAGTACATTCGACCGCGAAACCACCAGATTTTTTTAAGTTCTTCTGGTGAAACGCCGAGGTACTTGAGCAGTTCACTTCTGGATGACAGCTCGCCCGGGATTTTCGCTCGACTCGTGCCTCCAAAGAGATAGAACAGGCTGTGCACGAGGTCCCCCCTCCAATCACCCCATGGCTCAAGGTCAACTGGGGGCGCACGTTTCTTGTGCAGACATTTGCTCTTACGCCGCAGTTACGACAGCGCGTTTGCGAGGGGAAACCTCGTGCCTCTACATGACTCATGCCGTTGGGAGCTTCAACCTTGAAGTGCGCGCGAAATCCAGCATTGACGCCTAAATCTCGAATTGCCCAGCAACATCGGCAAGACAGTCGAATGTCCGGATCACACCATTCACACGACCTATCGAAGGCCGCTTCCTGCGCACAGGAGACACTCGGTCCTGCCCAGGCTGCGCGCGCAGTGAAAGTCGACTTGGTCCGGCACAGTTGCCTATCAACGTACGACTTTGCAAAGCCCGTTTTCTGCGTATGGCAGCGACCTAAGCCTGCTCGTCCTCAGGCATCAAGAGCCTCCAAGAAGGTATACCCAAAGGCTCCGCCAGCTTTTCCAGCACCACGATTGTCGGATTTCTCACACCTCGCTCAACGCCGCTGACATAGGTTCGATGCAGGCCGCACTCAAAGGCCAGAGCCTCCTGCGAGAACCCTGCTTCCTCCCTGAAACGCTTCAGATTTCGTCCGACTAGCCTGCGTATTGCCATGCTCGGAGAGAGCAGCCTTGTAGACTTATAATCTACAGACTATGAGTCTCATTTGCGGGGCGCTTCAAAACTACGCGGCGCAAAGAGACGGGAAACTGGGCAGATTTTCGGCTCCATCCATCATCGAACGAGGAAGCTCATGGAAAGCACTTTTAGGATCATATTTTGGGCGGGTCTGGCCGGGTGTGCCGGATGGTTCTGGTTCGCCATGTTTCAGCCGATGACGGTGTTAGCCGAAGCCGCTGGCGTCTCCGCTGGCGTGCTTCTGCTGATCGGCGCGGCTGGTCTGTTGTTCTTCTGGATCCCTCAAGCCTTCGACTTGAAGAAGGTTGGTAAGGCGGCTGAAGCAGCTGCCCTGCAGGCACAGGCTGGCTCTCAGGAGCTTTCACAGGTTGGCTCGGATGTCCTGAAGGAGACGGGAAGCAAGCTGGGGCCGATGTTGAGCTATGTGTTCAGCTCCTCAGGCCGGGTTTCCCGCAAAGAATATCTGATCATTCAGGCAGTAACAGGCGTTCTTCTCCTCTTCCTCTTTGCTCTGACATTGGAGGATCCTGCCGATGGTTTCAGTCTCTTTGCCTACCTAGCGATGGGCATGGTTGCAGCGGTTCTACTTGCCTTCGGTGTTCGCCGAACCCGAGACACTGGAGTAAATCAATGGTGGTTCCTGCTGGTTCTGGTGCCGCCAGCGAGCTTCGCACTGATGGTATTCTTGCTTCTCGTTCCGACTGACGAGTTCAAAGATGCCCCCATCTAATTGCGGTTGGGGCGCACTGCACCAAGATGAGTAATCTCTCGAACAAACGCAGCGGAGCTGCCACCCGAAGCTAGAGGCAGCCCCTTCTAACAGCTTGCAAATATGCCGAATTTTCGCGACTACTCAGAGCCATTACTCAGATCAGTTTCTTCGGGAGTATCTTGTGGCTTCAACAGCTATTTTGATTGGGAATGCGAACTATCTCCAAGAAAGTCCACTGCCATGCTGCAGAGAAGACGTTGCTGCCTTTCAGGCACTTCTAGAGGCGACTGGGCGCTTCGATACTGTAAACTTGCATGTGGACCTAGATGCAGATCAAATGCGAGAAGCTGTGCGCAATGCGTTATCGCCCAACGGCCAGCACGATGAGGTTTTCTTCTATTTCTCAGGCCACGGAAGCTATATTGGGGCCGAGCTTTACTTGTGCGGAAAGACGTTTGATGGGCATCGGCCAAATGAGACCGGTGTGTCTCACAGTGACCTATCGGATCTGTTTAGGGCTTCCGGGCCAGAAGTCTTCATCTCGGTAATAGATGCGTGTTTCTCGGGGGCTCCTCTGATCAAGGGTGCCCCTCCTGTTCCGCTAGTTACAAAAGACGGCTTCCGAAATGTGCTTCAATTCTCCTCATCTCTAGACAACCAGACGTCGCTTGGTGGTGAAAGTCTTAGCGCGTTTACCCGAGCGTTTCTTGAAGCAAGCGTCCGCAAAACGACGGGCGTAGTTTACTACACCGATATCAAGAATGCGCTTAGAGACGACTTCATTGGAAACGAAGACCAAACCCCATTTTTTGTCAACCAAGGGACAGGTCGCGAGGTGTTGGTGGATGATGCGAGAAGACTTGTGAAATTTCGCGAGATCCTCAAGTCCCGATGGCCAAACGGCGAAGAAAACATCAACTCAGAGGATGAAAGCGACGAAGTCGATGGGGACTTAGCGGGCATAGGGGCACAAACGCCAGCACAGCTGCTTCATCTTGCAGAACAGCAGATGGGCAGCCCCGAGAAGGCAAGCGAATTTGCAAGCAAGCTGTTTGACGGCGTGCTAGAGAAGTTCGATCAGTGTGAGTTCTCAGAGTTCTTTGAGGCCGTGACTGCGGAGCATTCTGATTTCGAAGAGCCTACAGCTAGGGAGTTCATGATCCGGGTTCTTTCTCGGGAAGATCGCCATGACAACCTCGTGACCGCGGAGGCGAAGCGAAAAAGAAAGAAAAAGCTTCCTTGGGAGACCGCAATGATGGGCCTGATGGCTTCTTTCAATGACGATTGGGAGGAGCACTTCACCTTGCATCTGAACTGCACATTGGAACGAGCCCAGCTAAAGCTAACTTTATCACCTAAGTTTCGCTCTCTCCAGCAACTCCAATTGGTATTGAGTTGCGCTCCGAGTCTCAATCAGTGCTACGTCTTCGAAGTAGTAACACAGCACCCATACACCGATTGGGAAGCGTATGATATTGAAGGGAAAGAGATCGTACGCAGGTGGTATAAAATGAACTGGGGCGATGATCTTGAGTTTCTAGCAACCAAAATTTGTGATGCGTTGGTCAAAGGCATCTCCGACCACATACACGAGACGACTAAACGCCTTGAAGGCAGCTAGCAGTCTCTGTGTCATACAAGCTATCACCTGCACCACAGG
>NZ_JAKFZM010000083.1:0-8705 GCF_021654205.1 Leisingera sp. MMG026
AGCTTTGCTTGACGTTCACGACTGTGAATTGATCAGGTTTTGAACCAAAAAAGGCATTCACTGGGTCGGCCAGTATCCTTAGAAAATTGCGTCCGCCGGGTCTTGTGGCCCATCCGGCCGCAACTTGATCCCGATTTACAACTGCCGCCACAGCTTCCCCATAAGAAGACAGAGCACCCAGTGAGCACCCTATATGTTGATTGGAGCTCGACTTCGCGACATCCTTGCCCCAATTCCGAGACAACTTTGCCCCGATTTACATCTGTAAATCTTGATCGAGTTCCCACCGGTTCCAAATTTACCTATTAAAAATCAGATACTTATGCGATCACCCATTCTCCGTCCGGCACGAGTTACCACCAGAATTGGCACGAGTTACCACCGAAACCACTACGTTCGCCAAAAGAAAAGGGCCCGCAAAGCGGACCCTCGAAACGGCAAATCCTGATTTAGCTATTTGCTATCCGGCACCGACAGCATCTGTCAGAGATACCAGAACTTGCGACAATCCTGGTGGCGTGTCTCGGCGCCAAGCTGGGATTTCACCTGACAGTATGCCGTAGACCAAGTTGAGCGTTGTCCCAGCACCGCGCTGGCATGCATATGCGATTGTGTGCAGGTCCTTTCCGGTTTCCGATGCCACCGGGAGCGCGTTGAGCGTTTCGAGGAATGTGTCGAGATGGCGCCGTGAGAAGACAACATTCCGCACAGCACCAGGCTTATCGCGGGGAACCAAAGGGCGAATGATCCCACCAGCGTAGAGGGTTTGGAACTGGTTTTTGGATGCGCCAATATAGGCCGGGACGTCCTTCATCTCGATGGCAGTCTGGAAATCTACAATCAATCCGGTGATCTCCTGGGCATCGAACCGCAACAGACCACATTCGGCATGGGTCGCCCCCGCAGGTATCTTCCCCAATTTTTGCAACATCCGGGACATGCGAACACGGGGAATATTGGTTTCCTCGCTCAGGCTATGGACAGAGTGGTACCGGCGTTCCTTGATTTCGTATCCAAGCACCGTGTCACCTCGGCTGAGTGCGTCATGCTTGATAATGTGGTTGCGCAACAGATCCCGTACCGGGCCGGGGTCAATTGCGTTGCAGCGGCGGTCCAGCCAATCGAACAGGGGGCCATACTTTGCGAGCGGCCCGGCTTGAACCGCAGTCGCCGGAGATCTGCGGCGGATAGTGTCGAGAGCCTCGGTCACGGCACCTGCGCCTTCCCGGTAAATAGCAAAGCCAATGTCGGCAGCCGCTTCCTGATCACTTGCGCGGAGCTTGTAAGGTCGCACCTTGTGACCATGCTCCAACACCGCGCCCAGCATCATGGAGGTTTCAAGAACCTGTTGGACTGTTTGACCGGCCAGCCACTTTGGTTCTTCCCGCGGTCCGTGCAAGCGGTTGTCCAGCCAGGCCAGATACTCAGGCTGGTCCCCGTGACAGGGTGTGACTGCACCTGCTCCCGGCGCGACCAGGCCATCCCGCAGATCGAACCCTTTCTGGGTAATCCGACGGAGCGATGTGTTATGATGGACGCATCGGTGGGCCGGTGCAAAACACCAGATCAGCTGTTGCCGCCATGCGTATGGGCTGCCGTCCTCGGCAAGGCAGACAGGACAGTACTTGTCTGCTTGCCGCACAACGAAGGTTTTCGCCATTTTCGCACCACGAAATTCGACGTGTTTTTTCTTCCCTGTCAGAGCAGCAGATTTCAGGATTTCGGCGTCACCGCCGGTGGCGCTGGCAAACGCTTCGACGGCTTCGTGGCGGCCCATCAGGAAATTCTCGACTGGGATGCGGAGATCATTCAACAGCCGTCTCATGCCCTTTCTTGTGTGGACAGCAGAAAGGCGAGCTGCATAAGACAGCAGGGTTTCCTGCAGATCGAAAGGGATGTAGGGCCTTAAAGTGCTCATCGGACCCACCCCATGCTTTCCAGGTTCTCGCGAATGGCGGACCAATCACCACTGGAAAATGGAGCAGCCTCCCGTCCGAGATGAAGCTTTTCGAAACAGAGGGCTGCATCGCTCAGATCAACGGCCCTCCTGTTCATGATCATGGCACGGCGCAGGGTCTGTTTGGCGAGGCGAATGCTCCGGCCGGCATCGCCATTTTCTGCAAACAGAACGCGCTCCGCGAAGCACATTTCCGCTGGCAGATCGAGCCCGAGATGCTGGGCACATTTTGCGACGCAAAGGCCGAAACGATGTGCCTCGCCAGACCCTTCCTGAATGCGCCGCAGGCGCATTTTGATAAACCGCCGGTCTGTTTCTGGGTCTGACAAGACCCCCTCGTACAGCTTCTGAACACCGGAGAGAATGACCGCCACGGAGCTGTCGCCCTGCAACAGGTTCTTCATCGTCTGAACCGCACCTTCAGTATCTCTGCCGCTGCCCTTCCGAAGAAGATGATGAGCTTCATCGATCACGAGAAGGCTCACCCCGCACACAGACATGCGGTGGCGCGCCACCTCCCAGGCTTCGTCGCCGTGAATGTTCGACTTCATCTTTGTATAACCGGTTCGTTCTGCGATCGTGATGGCAAGGCTCTTAATAGTCGCGGCAGGCTTCACTGTTTCGAACAGCGTATTCCCTTCGGATGTCTCAGAAATCACTGAGAATGCGGGATTGGTGCGCAGCATGCGCCGCAAAAGCGACGACTTGCCCGAACCGGAATCCCCTATCAGCATCAGCCCAGCGGTCTCACCATTCAACGGGTCGCGAACCGGCGTGGCGGTCAGCGCCCCGGCCCCATCAATGGTGAAAAGATCTGTCAGGCAGTCGGCCAGTGCCTCGTCGCGATCGAGCCGAAAATACCTGTCAGCAAGCCAAGTTTGCAGGTTGGAAACATCGGGAGCGGCAGTGCATGTGGGTTGGATGTTATTCATCTTGGATTACTCCATCAGGTCGTCGTCGGGGTTTTCGGAAGTTTGGGGGGTCGTGGCCGCGGCGCCGTTGTCCACGCTAGATGTGTGCAGTGCCTTAGCGGGCTGAACCTTTCCAGCGAACAGATCCTCTGCTGGGCCAGCCAAATGACGGCGCTCGGCTGTATCCGTGAACTGGGAAAAATACGTTTCCGCATTCGCCAGATCCTGTGCCTCCCGAGGGCGGGCGTAGAGTTTGTTCAGGCACTTCAGCCGGTTGGAACGCTTGTCCAGTTCGTGGATCAAGCGCAAGCGCGCCTCTTCGGCTTCTGGATTGATCTCGTTGCGCTCTGCAAGCCATTCACGCAGATCATCATCTGTCTTGCCGATCCATTCTTCGTCGGCTGCCGTGACAGTTGTCCAATCGCCGTTGTCGTAGCGCACTTCGATGGCTCCGACATCGCCGTGCCAATAGCAAACCTCGGCGGTCTCAGGCCCTTTGTCGGCGAACTGCTTTATTACAAAGTCTGTCTGATAGTTCAGGCACATTACCCGAATGCCATGGCGCCCGGACTTCCGTGTCAGCCGGGTGCCAAAAGCAAGACGCATCTCACGGTTTGATAACGTTTTTGGACGGACATCGGCGGTGGCCCGCTCCCAGGCCTGCAGCGGAGTAATGCCAAGCCCGGAATGCCGATCATTGTGATAGGCATCAACTGTCCAGCGAACCAGCCAACAGAGGAACTCCTCCACCGTCAGGGTTGCCCTTGCAGCGGGGTCGTTGCTGCCCCGCTCCAAAGGGTTGGAGAAGTTCCGGCCTGAAAACCGCGCCAGGAGCTTGCGATGGATAGTTCGGAACACACGCTCGATAAACGGCTTCAACCAAGGTTTTCCGGCAGGTGCCCCAAGGTTGGTAATCCCAAGCGATGCCAAGATGTGGTACGCTTCATCTGAAATGTACTTACCGGCCCGATCGAGTATGAGCTCCTCCACCTTGCCGTGCTGATACCAATCGTGCTCGCAGCCGAGTTCGTCCGAGATTCGGGACTTGTCGGTGTAAATCATTTCGAGGGTCTGGCGCAGCGGATCCGCGATCCCCTCTGGAACGATCTGCAAAGCCAACAAGCAGCGAGTGTGAACGTCGATGGCCGCCGAGATGACAACTCGCCGGCGGCCTCCATCAAGTCCAAGCGCCTTTTTTTCGTCAGGTGTCAGATATTCAAAAAGACCTGTGATCTTCATCAATAGGGTCAGGTCGATCGTGTATTCGTCGATTTCGACCCTTTCCAGTGCGCGGGACGTTTCGACTCCAACCCCCAATGCATGCAAGTCTTTGTATGCATCATCAATTCCGTGAGAACGCCCGGCGTGGGCAGCATACCCCATTCGCCTCGCCTGTTTCTGGACGTAAGCGTAGCCCGGCAAGGGCAGCGTAGGTTGCGGAGGGGTTTGTGAAAAACGGCGGGCGTTTTCCGCCTGAATGGCCGCACGCACGCTATCCTTCAGCGCTGAGAAATCCAGCCGCTCCCTGTCGACCAGGGCGTCAATGAGGTCAGCAACGAAATCGTCAAGTTCGCTCGGATAAGGCGTGTTGCCGCCGCAATTGCGGTATTTGTCAAACAGGCCATCTTCGCCCTTCGATTTCCACGTCCGAAACCAGTTGTAAAACGACTGACCACCATTGCTGCCGCCGCGCAACTTGAGCTTGAACTGGTGCTCTGGCCGCTGAAGAGAGCCATAAACTGCACGCTTTCCGTTTCGCGCCTTAGGCTCTCCCAGTTCAGCAACGAGCTTTGCGTGAATACTCCGTGCTCGAGACGTAATCAGCTCGGCAAAGCGTTCAAACTCGGCCCGGCGCCCCTGGAACATGTCCTCGGCTATCAATTCTTCCGCGGCCAGGGCATGAGCCTTCTTGACCAGCATACGTGAGGTCTCGTCGCGGGTTCGCCAATGCCGACGGATTGTTTGCTTGTCGAGTACTATCACTTTGGGGCGCTGGATTACGACCAACTGCCCATAGTTGTTTTCGTTTGCGACCCGCTCGTGCGTGAGCATACCAGGCTTTCGCTCATGCACCTCGCCGGTATCGGGATCCACCCATTCCTCCCAAAGGACAAGATACCCCTCCTCACGCTGTTCAATGACTTCAGCGTGCCGGGGACCGATGCGGAACCGGCAACGCGGTTCCAGCAGGTATCGGTATTTTTTGAATGGGGCCGCCATCAGTGGATCGCTTTCCCGGAGATCACTGTTGCCGCGCCAATACGTTCATTTGAGGCGACCTTTGCCAGACCTTTGTGTATGGCGCGAACAACACTGTAGAAGCCAGCTGGGCCGATACCGCTTTTCGCCAGAAACTGGCGGATCATTGTTGGCGTCCTGAGCGATTTCAGAGCTTCAGCCACAGCTTCGTCCATGACTGGTTCCGGAAACCGCGCGGAATGAAAAAGCTTGGCGTTGTGAAATTCTATCGGGTCGATGTTCTGCTCGGTCACAACACACAATTCGTCGGCTACTGCAGGGATTGCGGCATCGGCGACGGCCAGCATTTCAGCGCGGAACTCATACCTTTCTGCAAACTTTTTGGGCTTCACAGCCAATGCAATGCGCTTGCCACTCTTCAAAGTCAGGCGGAAATCGAGCCAGTGCGGAGCAGGCGCGCCAGAGAACTTGCGGACCAGCACAGGAGCCAGCTGTTCCTCTAGATCGAGAAAACCAGGCCGATAGATGCAGCAAAGCGAGGCTTGATACTCCAGATAACTGTTGAAGCCGAAGGCTTGCTGGCGGCCGTCTGCTGCCGTGAAGGTCGTTTGGCCGACCCAATGGTAGGGCGAGCTTTTGACGATTTTGCGGTGCCCGCGGCCGGGGCGATAATTGTCATCGTAGTTCATTTCAGATCACTCTTGGGCACACCTTCTCCGTCTCCTGAAAGCTGGTGCTTTCAGGAGCTTGTAAGGTGTCAGTTGTCTTCAGGTTCGGCGGGGTGTGGCCCGCCCTGGCGCTAGAGCACTAAGGTGTTCGTAGCCGTTCGGCGGTCATCGCGCCGCTGCCAGCACAGCTTCGTGTTCCCTTTCTCACGCTGCCATTTGCATGCAGCGCGCCGGTTTTCTTGCTGTTGCCCAATGCGGGCTTTGAATTTGAGCATGACTTCTCCGTTTCCAGGAAACTCAGTTCCTGAATTGACAAACATGCCGGGTAAACCGCTTGCACTTTCGTTTGAAGTGAATAGGCTTATGCCATGGAAACAGTCGGGATTCCCGGCTCACTCAGGCCCCATCCTCCGGATTGGGGCCTTCTTCTTTTCAAGTATTAATAGCTGGTCTGGGATACTCCTTTTTGCCGTTTGAGTGTATATTGGCTCGACACTGGGAAAATCTTGAGTCGAAACAGCCACTTACCTGCCACTTGTCCACAACTTTGGAATCGCGCGGACGTCGCGGCCGTTCACGGCGCCGGGCAAACTCCTCACAGAACATTGATTCCAAAGAGAAACCTTCCGGGAAACGGCAACAATCCGGCACCTTGAGATTCGCCGCAAAACTAGGTCAGTTCCGGGCAGACCTCTGCTCCAACCGCTCGCCGCGCTCTAGCATCCGGATAATTGCACGTAGATCTAAGCGGTGCTCCTTAGTGAAAGCCCAGGCTATCGTGTCGCAGATTGCCTCTGCGGTTTCGTCGCTGAGGCCGCGTTCGCTTGCCTCTCTCATCGCAAAGCCGCACAGATCCTTTGCAGAAATTGGCTGCAATCTGATGGGTGGACATCGGCTCAGTATGGGGTCAGGCAACTGCCGCCAGTCATTTGAAGTCAAAATCCAGCCTATCCAACTCATGTCGCATTCCACCTGAAAATACGGGCAGGACCAGCGCCGGGCTGATTGCAGTTCAAAAAGCGGCAGCAGGGCATTTAGCAGATTGAAGGTGTGTCCGCCCTGGGACGTCGGTTTCCCCGCCTTTTCCACCTCATCAATTATGACAAGCGGGTTCCCCACGCCATGTTCAAGGACCAGGTTTATAAGCCGCCCTGGCGCCGAATTACTCCAGCCTCGCTGACTTCCAACCAGTCCGAAACTGGCAGACTCGACTGTGGCGTCCAAAAACAGATTTGGCACGCCCATCAAGCTGGCTAAACGCCGTGCCCAAGCACTTTTACCTATCCCTGGCGGCCCATCGAGTAAAAGCGGTCGGATCCTAAGTCCCTGAGTATCGGAGCGCACCGCACTAAGCATTGAGTGCCACACTTGCTCGGTCGCAATCGCAAGCCAGGGGAACTCCGCATGAAGGCGCGCCGCAATCTCATCAGCATGGTTTTCAGATTTTAGTTGGACTAGCTGAACACCATCCCTGCGCGCTTCAAGTCGCTTACGGTCTTCGATTTTTAACCGGGAAATTGGAAGGCTTGCCCGGTACCGTTCGCTGATCAAACCGGCTCGGCGAGCAATACGCCGCCTTGCCTGATGCAAATAGAACTGCGATTTAGTCTGACCCGGGGAGGCATCGTCTTCCGGTATTTCTTGGCTTGTCTCGCCTGTCTGTTTGGCCTTGCGTTCTTGCAAACGCTGCAGGTGTTTGGAAAGGCGCTTTTCAATCCGGGGCGTAGCCATTTCTGGATCCGGGAACTTGCTATGAATGAACCTTATTTTGGACATGGTCTTTTCTCGTCAGGGCAAAGCAGGCACAGCCTGCGGTACGAAGTTCGGCAGGGGTTGATGATGTCGAAGAGGGCGGTATTCATCCGGAGAGGCCAGGATCGATCCAAAATCCGAGCGCAAATCTCAGCGCCTCTGAGCCTGCATCCTCATTTTGACGCACGAAGCCAGGGGCATCGGCCTGCGCATGGCGAACTGGATGTATCTGGGGTGAACCAGGAAGCACGGGGCTTCCCTGCTGAAAACAACAGAACATTGATTTTCTCACAGTTGAGGGGCCGGCTGCCCGGAAATGGGCAGCGGTGATCGCTCTACGCGGACACAAGGCACAACTCCGTCTGCGTGCCGCTGAAGGGAAACTCCGAGCGAAACGTGACGGCTGACTTGGTCAGCGTATGCTCCATCGCACCCGGGCGCTAAAACGTCCGAGCTGGATGCAGCCGTATTGGGGAAGACAGTCGCCGTCCTTGAAATCCGAGGCCGGGTTTGCTATCGAACCAGTGCTAGTTGGTGGACTTCAATCTGCCTTATGAACACGTCCGTTCCTTTGCCGAGGTTCGGGCGTTTTCATTTTGAGGGGTCATTTCTGCATCGGCGTTTTTCCTAGATTGGTTAGGTTCTAAAAGGCCGGCAGCCGAGCGGAAGCCCCTCTTCCGGCATTCGGTGAGGATAGCAATCTGGCCCCTATCCGGGAAGAATTTTTGTTGTTTTTATTCAACGTGATACAACGTAGATCAAAGTTCTGTTTTCACTCCCGCCCACTTGATGAGCACCTTACAAGTTGTGCCTGCGCCAGGCTGCGGCACAAGTTTCAGCAGTCCTTCTAGTTAGACAGAAATCCGAAAAGAAAAGGCCGCTGCGTGTTTTCGCAATTGGCCCGGTCTCAAGGATAGGGTGTGGTCTGGCTCACGCGTTCCAGCTCATTGGTTTTCGCGAAATTCAGAGGCAGAAAATTGCATACAGCGGTTACTGATTCGGTGAAGTTCGGTATGAACAAGAGCGGTGAACTCAACAACTCCATGTACTCGCCCCGGGAGGATCAGCTGATAGCGAACGGCGCCGCAGATGCGAAATTGGGCTTCAAGTTCATGGAAAAGGAAAATGATACGCAAGCGTAGGGCAAGGAAGGTTTTTCCAATGTCATGAAATCTACCGGCGCATTCGGTTCGGGTGATTTCAGTTTTTTGGGTTTTC
>NZ_JAKFZM010000084.1:0-8528 GCF_021654205.1 Leisingera sp. MMG026
CAAAGCCACGCCGGGGCGGTCCATGCCCGCATCCCTGCCCAGCTCCCTCTGCAGAGGGAAAGTTCCGTATTTCGAGGCCCTTATCCACAATTTCCGTCTCCGCAGGGTTACAAACCGGGTCGATCCAACCCAATCCGGCGCAGTAAACTGTCTCCATCAGCGCACGCGGGCGGCCACCGCCCACCGGAGACAGGAGACCTCGGCCAATGGCACGGGACCGGAAGAGACATGCCGAATGCCAGCAGGCGCCGGAAACACCCGGCCGCCCGCAAAACGGCTCCTGCCGGCAGGACGCCTGCACCCGCGCGTCACTTCACGGACTCCTGCGCGCCCTCGCCCGCGAGGCAGCCCGCACCGACCACCGGGACGGCAATTCTCCCGGTTAACATCAAACCACCGGAGAACACCGCCATGTCCCAGCCCAGGCTCAGAGCAGCCATCTACGCCCGCTACTCGACAGACCTGCAACGCGACGCCTCTGTCGAGGACCAAATCCGCGGTTGCACCGATTACGCCAAGGCCCAGGGGCTGGAGGTCGTGGCCACCTATTCCGACCGCGCTATCTCCGGTGCCAGCCTTATGCGCAGCGGCATGCAGGCCCTGCTCCGCGATGCGCGCGGCGGCACCTTCGATGTGCTGGTCTCGGAAGCCCTCGACCGTCTAAGCCGCAACCAAGCCGACATCGCCCACATCTACCAGGAATTTTGCTTCAACGGCCTCCCGATCGGGACCCTCTCGGAAGGTCTGATTTCGGAGATTCATATCGGGCTCAAGGGGACGATGAATGCCTTGCAGCTCAAGGATCTCGCCGACAAAACCCGCCGCGGCCTGAAGGGGCGCGCTTTGGAGGGCAAATCCGCGGGTGGCAAAGCTTACGGCCACCGCATGAAGCCGCAACTCACGTCCAGCGGCGAACTGATCCGCGGCGAGCGGGAGATCCACCCGGAAGAGGCAGATGCCGTGCGCCGGATCTTCGCGAACTACGCCCGCGGGCTTTCGCCGAAGAAGATCGCAGAGGCGCTCAATACTGAAGGCGTGCCTGCCCCGTCCGGCCGCCACTGGGGTGCCTCCACCCTTCACGGCAACCGCCAGCGCGGCACCGGCATCCTGAACAATGAGCTCTACATCAGCCGGCAGGTCTGGAACCGGCTTCGCTACGTGAAGGATCCGCAGACCGGCAAGCGCATCTCCCGCCTGAACCCGGAAAGCGACTGGACGATCACCGACGTTCCGCAGTGGCGGATCGTCGAACAGGATCTCTGGGATGCGGTCCGGGCCCGCCAGGGCGAACTGAAGACCGCGGGCACCAATGTTCCGGTCTGGGACCGGCGCCGCCCGAAGACGCTGTTCTCCGGCCTGATGGCCTGCGGCTGCTGCTGCGGCGGCTTTGCCAAGATCTCCAAGGACAGCTTCGGCTGTTCCCCGGCGCGGAACAAAGGGGACGCGGTCTGCAGCAACAAGCGCACGATCAAGCAGGCCGACCTGGAAGCCCGGGTGCAGGATGCACTGGCGAACCACCTGATGGATCCGGACGCGGTGCAGGTCTTCTGCGAAGAATACACTGCCGAACGCAACCGGCTGAAGGCAGCAGCCGCCGGGAACCGCAAGGAAAAGGAACAGGCGCTCGCCCGTGCCAAGCGCGACCACCAGAAGCTGGTGGATGCGATCATTGCGGGCATTCCCGCAGATCAGGTGAAGGACCGGATGATCGAGCTCGACGCACGGCGCCAGCAGCTGGAACGGGAGCTGGAGCAGACCCCTGCCCCGGACACGGTGGTGTTTCACCCGTCGATGGCGGAGGCCTACCGCGAACGGGTGTCACGGCTGATCCGGACCCTTGGCTCCGCCGAAGGCATGGAAGAGGCCAAGGAGTCACTGCGCGCATTGGTGGAGCGGATCGTGCTGACGCCTGCGGCGGCGGGCGCTGGCCTGGATCTGACGCTGGAGGGGGATCTGGCGGGGCTGCTGCGGCTGGCGGCGGGTGCGGAAGGCCCGAACACGAAGAAGGCCCCGGATGGTAGATCCGAAGCTTTTGATATGTCAGGTTAATTAGTGTTGGTTGCGGGAGCAGGCAACCGCCGTTTCCTACCTGCCCTCTCCGCAATCATTTAACCGCATGGTGGCTCACACCTAACGGCAGCTTTGCGCAGGTGTCCATTATCAAATGAAGTGGTCCGTTTGAGCTGACAGCATTTAGGACGGCCTGGCGCATCGGTTTTGATCTTAAGTAGCGCGCCCGAGATTGAGCAAGCGTCGCTGTTTCAGTGTTTTTTCCTTGATGGTTCTCCTTTCCTTCAGAATGCCGCCGCTGCGACCGAAGTAGACACCGGCCGGTGTCATATTGCCGAGGCTTTCTGCTCTGAACCCCAACCTTGGACCGCCGGGAGCTGGGTTTTTCCGGCTCTGTCACGATGACAGGCTGGTGACGCCATCGGGATAATGCATGGCAATCGGGACGTTGTATCCGATTGCGCTGTGGGGTCTGTCCTCATTGTAGTGCCGACGCCAATCCTCCAGCTTTTCGCGGGCATCTGCAAGGCTCATGAACCAGTGTGCGTTCAGGCATTCCGCTCGGAGCTTGCTGTTAAACGCCTCAATGAAGCTATTGTCCGTGGGCTTTCCTGGCCGTGAGAAGTCGAGGGTAACTTCGTTGGCGCAGGCCCAGAGATCGAGGTCCCGCGAGATGAACTCGCTGCCGTTATCGACTCTGATCGTCCTGGGATAGCCGATCTGCCCGCAGACCCGTTCGAGCGTCTGCACGACATCTTCGCCCCGATAGATAAAGCGCGGATCGGCCGCAGGGCAGAGCCGGGAATGCGTGTCGACAACGGTCAGGATACGCAACCTCCTGCCCAGGGCGAGCTGGTCGTGAACGAAGTCCATCGCCCAGACATCGTTCGGCCCAACGGCTTCCTGACGGTCTTCTCTGAGCTTTGCCTTCACCCGGCGCTTTGGGTGCTTGTTCCTGAGCTGCAGCCCCAACTCGTTGTAAATCCTGCGTGCCTTCTTCATGTTGCTCACCCGCCCCTCTCGTCTCAGAAGCACGTGGACGCGCCTGTAGCCATAGCGCACTCGCGTCTCTGCGATCTCCTTGATCCGCCGTTCGACGGCAGCTTGATCCCCTCTCGGGACATCGGTGCGCGATGCCCTGCCGGGCAGTGATCGCCGCGGCTTGTCGCGGTAGGTGGATGTGTCGAATCAGACGGCTTAACAATCCTTCCGGATCGCCCCCCCCAATCGACGCACATCCCGGTGGCAATCTCGTGCAAACGGCCAGGCTTCAGAGCTTTCGCCGAATGACATGCCGAAGCATCTCCTGGCCCAGCGTAAGGTCCACCACAATCTTCTTCAGCCGGGTGTTCTCGCCCTCAAACGCTTTCAGCCGGCGCCTCTCGCCCAGCAGAAAGCTTCCGTATTTTTTCTTACCGTTGAATTAGGTGGCCTGGCTGATCCCGGCCTTACAGCAGATCTACGCGACCGGTGCTCCTTGCTCTCCTTGCTTCAGGATGAACGCCTTCTGCACCTCTGTGAACTTCGTTGCATTCATGCGAATACACGACCTACGGCTGTGTGCAGAATATCAAAAACTCATCCATCAATCTATGAAGACGCGCCATTCATGGCGGCAGTGTAATCTGCATCGCGCATTCGCTCCCGACGTCAGGCCTGCAATCTGCGCCCCTTTAACCAAACAGTTGATCTCTTTCGCTCTCGAACCATGTGGCTAAGATCGCCACTCTCTTAATCACGGTGGACATTACCAGCCGCATTGCTTGAGAGGCGCTCCATGAATCCCTTTCCCAGACACTTTGACGCCGTGGTTATTGGTGGAGGGATCGCCGGGATTGTCACGGCACTTGAATTGCTGGACCACGGCCGGTCGGTAGCCATTCTGGAACGGGGCACGCCCTCAAAACTCGGCGGTCAGGCTTATGAAGCATTCGGCGGCATGTGGTTTACCGGCACGCCCATCCAGCGGAGCAACCGGATCAAGGATTCCAAGGAACTCGCCACCCGTGACTGGCTGCACGCAGCCGAATTCGGCCCAGAAGATGTTTGGCAAAAAAAATGGGCGCTTTCCTATATCAATGAAGGCTCGGATAAAGTCTATCAATGGCTCACCAAGGAGCTGGGAATCCGCTTTCTACCGGCGCCCGGCTGGGTGGAGCGGGGCGACTACACGTCTGGCAATTCGGTACCAAGGTACCACATCATGTGGGGGTCATCGGAAAAGCTGACCCGGCTCTTGATACAGCGCCTGATGCGCCACAAGCAGCGCCGCAAGCTGACGCTGGTGTTCCACCACGATGTGCAGCAGTTCATCTACAAAAACGGCAGGGTCATCGGCTGCATTGCTGAAAACAATGGTATCGAACGCCGTTTTCACGGCCGGGACATAGTCATCGCTAGCGGTGGCGTAACAGGCAGCGAGGAGGAGGTTCGCCGCCTCTGGCCGAACAATTGGCCCAAGGTGCCGGACTACATCCTTAATGGCTCGCACGAATATTCCGATGGCAAGCTGCATCGCGTGGCGGCCGAAGATCTATCTGCTAATGTAACGCATCTGGACGCGTTTTGGAATTATGCCGCCGGAATTCATCACCCCTATTCCGATCGCATGGACCCCAAGCATGGTGCCAGTCTGATCCCGCCCCGGTCCGGGCTCTGGACTAACTGTTACGGGCGTCGTATTGGCCCGATGCCACTGGTTTCCGGGTTCGACACCCGACATCTGTGCCAGCGTGTCTGTGAGCAGGACCACGGTTACACCTGGCAGGTGATGAACTGGGAAATTGCCAAGCGAGAGCTCAATATCTCCGGCGCCATCTTTAATACGGCTATCCGGGACGAACGCAAACTCACGTTCCTAGCCAATCTGCTACGTGTTCCTGATGACTTTCTGAAGCAGATAGAACCCCGCAGCCGGGACATCATTACCGCCGACACTCTGGATGAGCTCGTTGCGAGCATGAACCGATTAAGCGGCCATAACCGGATCGACAAAGCAGTTCTGGAAGCCGAACTGACCGATTATGACCGCCAGCTTACAGCTAGTGACGGCCAGGTCAACGACGACCAGGTTCGCCGTATTGTCGGCCTGCGCCAATGGAAAGGCGACCGGCTTAGGATTTGCCGGGGTCAACCCATCCTGGACCCGGCGGCGGGGCCTCTCGTGGCAATCCGGCTGCACCTGATCACACGTAAAAGTCTGGGCGGGATCAACACGGACCTGTCCTCACGCGTGCTGCGGTCTGACGGATCTGCCATTGACGGTCTTTATGCCGTTGGCGAGGCCAGCGGTTTCGGCGGCGGTGGTGTAAACGGGAGGCGTTCTCTGGAAGGAACCTTCCTATCTCTATGTATCTACAACGCGATGAAAGCCGCCTCGGCCATTAACGCGACCTACCAAGCGGAGACAGTAACGTGATCAAAGAGCAAATCCAGACAAGCCTGGGCAGCATGGCCGTGGCGATCAGCCGTTCGCCTAACCCCAAGGGGACTTTGACCTTCTGGCCCGGTATGTTTTTCGACGGAACTATGTGGGATCCGATCCTTGAGGCCTTTATCCCCGACTACAACATTCTGGTCATTGACCCCCCCGGCCACGGCGGCTCAGATGCCCCGCAGAAACTGTTCTCAATCAAAGATTGCAGCGTCGCTCTGCGCGAGATACTGGACCACCACGCGCTGCCGAGCTGTACAATTGTCGGCCTGTCGTGGGGAGGCTTTGTCGCGCAGTCCTTCTGCAAACATTTTGCCGACCGCTGCGATGGCCTGATTCTGATGAACACCTGCGCATCCGGTCCCAAAACCTCCGAGAAAATCATGTTCTCGATTATTCCGCGCCTGCTGGCCCGCTTCGGCGTCAAGAACTTCGAAGGCGCGCTGACAAAGGCGCTCTTGTCCAAGTCCGCAGCCGAAGACGACCATATGCTGGTGAGCAAACTGCGCAACTATTTGCACCTCTTGGACTACAAGGCGCTCAAACCTGTTTTGTTCAGCGTAATGAAGTACCGCGAAGACCTGTCGGACTGCCTGAACGGACGCAATATTCCCTGTCTGGTGATCTATGGTGATCAGGATCCGGCAATGGACGCAGCCCGCTCCGAACATCTTCTCTCCCGTATGCCATCGCAAGCCTCTGTCACCAAACTGCCAGTCGGCCACAACGCTGTTCTGGAAGCTCCGGAAGATGTGGCCGCAACCATGCAAAGGTTTCTTTACGCCTAAACCGCACCCTCCCGGTGTTCCTGCCAGCTGTGCCGGGAACCGGGAGCAATCGGCAAAACCCCCGGCCTGCCGCGCGCTAATCCAGCAGCCTATGCCGCTCCCGGAACTGGCCGGGGGTTTCCCCGAAATACTGCCTGAACGCCTTTGACAGATTGCTGGCATCGCTGAATCCAGTGCGAACAGCAATCTGGTCAATCGACAGATTGCCAAGCAGAAGATACCCGGTGACCCGGTCGAACCTGACCTGTTTCTTGATTTTAATGAAGGAGGTCCCCTGGCTGTTCAACTGCCGCTTCAATGTCGCGGGCGAAACGCCAAGACGGCTTGCCGTTGCCTCAAGCGTAGGCAGTTCCGGTTCTGTCTTCCGGAACATCCACTGCACCTTCTCCACCACTCCCGAATTGGGTGGTGGCGCCTCCATTTCCACCTCACAGCGGCGCAAAGCTGCATCCATTAAACTGGGGCTGCTGGATACGATCCGCGTATGCAGCCGGGTCTTAGGCAGCGAAATCAGGTTCTCCCGCTGTTCGAAACTGACCGTTGTACCCGGCGGCAGCAAATCAGCCGGAATCTCCAAACCGGGATCGGGCCAGGAGATTTGCAATTCCTCATCCAGAAATCCTGTTTCGGTTCCTGTCAACCGGCGGCTCATCCAGGCAAATGCCATCAGGCTGGCAATAGTATTGAACCGCACGATATGTCCGGGAGCATCGGGTTTTGACGAACGGACAACAATTTCGCAGCGGGTTTTGGCGACCCTGACAGAGACGGATTGGGCGTAACCCGCACGGGTCGCAAAAAACATCGGCAGAAGATCGAAGAATTGTTGCAATGTGGCACAACTCTGAAGCGCAAGACCGACGGCTCCGTGGGACAGCTCACTGATGGCCTTGCCGTATTTCCACGGCAGCAACGGATCGCGCGAGGCGCCCACAAGCTCGTCGATTAGCCCGTTATACGTATCACTCCGCACAAAGAGCGGCCTGGACAAATAGTCAGTTAATGAAACATCCGAATTGGAAAATAAAGACTCTGGTGAAACGCCGTATTTTGCTGAAAACGAAATCAACAACCCAAGGTAATCCGCAGAGATCAGGAACTCGCCTTTTCCTATTGCGGCACCGGTCTGCGTAGCTCTATTCATGAGCTTTCTTAACCATGCCGCAGAGCCAAGTCAACCTCGTCACCAGACCAGAAAAAACCGCTATGATGATAAATGAGGAGAAGTTGTGAATGGATCAAATTTCCTTCACAAATAAAATATCAGGGAGAAAAAATATGACACTATTAGGACGCATACTGATCATCAGCGGAATATCGTTCATGTTCATTGCATATTCTCAGTTTATCCCGACGTCCCTTTCGACACCGTTGATCGCTGACTATGTGAAGAACCACTTCATACGTGAGGTGACATTTGGCCTGACGCTCGCATCTATCACTATCTACTTCACATTCAAGGCCCAAACCCTTCAAGACTGGCGACGTGTATCAATTCTTGGCACAATAGTCGTAATCCCCTTTTGGGTCGCTTGGACCTTTGGCTGGTCAACAGGTGGAATTAGTGAAGTATGGGGCGACTCCATCTCACCAAATGGCGCGTATATGATCCACGTCCCACAAATCACGTTATTCTTTTCAGGCCTTGCGGTACTTTTTTTCTCCTTAAGAAAAAAGGCCGCAACTTCGGCCCATTCCTATTAAATGTTCGTATCGTGAAATGGCTCTGTTGGGCCTTGTTGCACAAATCGGGGTTTGACCGTAGTTCCCCTTTCCCCGGACGGACTTATCCCACGGGCCGCGTAACAGGTATGCCAAGCGCAGTGTAGCCGTTCAGCACGGCGATACGGACCTGCAGCTCGGCGACTTGGCGTTCGAAGTCTCGTGCCATCAAGGATTGGCCAAGGAGTTTGATGCAATTCATCCAATCGTCGGGAAAAGGATCCCCCAGATCCTTTTCTGATCCTCCTCATATCTCGACACGGCTCCGGCGGTGGCAGCCGCTCCACCGTCGCCAGACGGCACGGCCCAAGTACTTCGAGGCTCGCAGCGCTTCGTTGCGGGCGACGGCGCCGGGACTCGTTGGTTTCCAAGGCTTTGCGTTCTTGCGTGGCGGTATGACTGCGGCAGCATTTCGGGCAGCGATTGCCTCGTGGCAATTTCTTGTGCCGCAGGCCCCGTCGGCTGTGACCGGCGCGATGTCCTGATCCGCTCCGGTCTAGTCCAGCAGTTCCGGTAGTATGGGGGCGTCGCCGATATTGCTGCCAGTGATCGCAACGGCTCTGACCTCCAGCGTT
>NZ_JAKFZM010000085.1:0-7535 GCF_021654205.1 Leisingera sp. MMG026
TTGGGGGTCTTCTTTTTTTTTTTATTATTTATTTTTTTTTTACAGGGTGGGGGGGGGGGTCCTGATCCTTTTTTTTTTTTTTTTTTTTGGGGGGGGGGGGGGGGGGCCCCCCCCCCCCACCCCCGGGGTATTTTCAACCAGAAAGAAGCAGCAGCGGGCTGCGGCTTTAACTGTCCCGGTCCTCTGCTTCCTGCTGCTTCCACAAGGCCAGCAGCATGGTGCTGCCTGCCCATGGGGTTACCGCGTCCTGAATGAACAGCGGTGCCCGCAGTGGTTTCGGCTTGGGTCTTGCCCTGGTTTCAGTCTCTGCAAGGGAGGGCAGAAACGGGGTGCGCAATGTCTGCTCCATGCGGGCGACAATACCACAACGGCCTCAGATCGACAAAAGGGCCGGCACCTCTGCCATATCGTTGAACACCTCAGCCCCCAGCGCGGCAAGCCTGCTGCCGCTGCCTTGCGGAGCATACCCGAGGCAGCGCATGCCCGCGCGCACCGCAGCGGTGACGCCGCTGCCGCTGTCCTCGATCACCAGGCAATCGCGTGCCTGCACACCGAAGTGGCTGGCGGCGGCCAGGAACAACCCCGGTTCCGGCTTGGCCACACCCAAGGATTGGGCTGAGAACATGGCCTGCGGGTGGAACCGCTCCCACAGCCCGTTCTGGCCCAAAGTGATGCGCATCTTTTCCTCGCTGCCATTGGAGGCCACGCAGACCGGGATGCCATGTGCATCAAGCTGTGCCAGCAAATCGGGAATACCCGCTGTGAGCGGTATGCCCTCTTTCAGCCGGGCATAGGTCTCGGCATGGATTTCCGCGATCCAGTTTTCCGGCAGGTCCGCGCCCAGGCTGCGGGCCTTGGCCATCACATCCGCCATGGTGCCGCCGGTAAAATAAGCCATTGCCTGCTCTAAGGTCAGATCCAGCCCGTGGCGCGCAAGGTTGTCTGCCATCGCCTGGTTCGAGGCCGGCTCACTGTCCACCAGCACGCCGTCGCAGTCGAAGATCACCAGTTTCGGGGTCGGATAGGTCTTGGGCAAGACGGTCTGCCTCTATTCGGGAATGGCTGCAGGTCACAAGCTTACCCGTCATGCCCGGCTGCGGCAAAGCCGGAAACAAAAAATGCAGGAAGAAGACCCCCTGCATTCCTGTTTATACCCCGAAATTCAAGCGGCTTCGAACTTGCAACGCTTCTTCTTTGCCAGACTGACCAGCACTTCGTGACGTTTGTTTGCCGCCTCCAACGCCTCGTTTGCGTTGGCATAGTTCCCAATCACCGCGGGCCAGAACAGCAGTGCCGCCGCAACGTTCTTTCCAGATGCCGTTTTGCCTTTCTTGGCTTCGGCACGGATTTCATCAAGCTGGCCCATCTGGGTCTTGATCCCTTCGCAGGTCAGCGAAGCGTCATCGACATTATTTGTGGTGACAACGTCCGGTGAAACGCAGCCCGACAGGAACAACGAACCTGCTGCGAGCAGGCCAAGAAACGATGCAGTTTTCATATTGGATCCTTTAAAACCGCAGGAAAAGGCCGCGATTTGGGTTAATTCACCTGCTAACTACAATCTGTGATTTGATCCTGCAAACAAAAATCACGCATTCGGAGAAAGCCCCATCAGATGGTACGGGCTGCGCTCTGGCGCCGCACGCTGCTGCTGGTGGCGGGCGACGCTGGCCATGTGCCGCACGCCACGCCGGATGTTTCGGAACTGATCACCATCATCGTCGCGTAACGTTTCGGTCTGGACCGAAGCATCCAGGAGGCGGTGCGGGCTAGACAGGAGTCTTGAGCAAACAGAGGACTTTCACATGCTGACCTGCATAATCCGTTACCGTATCGACCCTGCCAAGAGGGCGCAGTTCGAACACTACGCCCGCAACTGGGGGCAGGCTATCCCGCGCTGCGGCGCGGAATTGGTCGGGTATTTTGCGCCGCATGAAGGGTCGTCGACACTGGCTTATGGCATCTACAATGTGGAGAACTTAGCTGAGTATGAAGCTTATCGTGCCCGGCTGGCGGCGGACCCCTTAGGGCGCGAGAACTATGAGTTTGCGCAGAAAGAGCGGTTTTTGCTGCGCGAGGACCGGACCTGGCTGAAACTGGCCTCGGCACCGCATGGGGCTGGTTGAGGGGGTGGATATGATAGCCGTGATGTTCGAAGCGGAGATTGCTCCGGGACAGAAAGAGTCTTATCTGCAGACCGCGGCCGCGCTGCGAGAGCTGCTGGAGCAGGTGGACGGCTTTATCTCGGTTGAGCGGTTCCAAAGCCTGAGCGCGCCGGAGAAGCTGTTGTCACTTTCTTTCTGGCGGGATGAGGCAGCGGTGCAGCGCTGGCGCGAGGGCGCAGAGCACCGGGCAGCGCAATGCAGCGGCCGGGAATGTGTCTTTGCGGATTACCGGCTGCGGGTGGCTGGAGTGATCCGGGACTATGGTATGGCGGACCGGCTGCAAGCGCCGGCGGACAGCCGGTCAATGCATGGTTGACCGGGACTGAATTACAACAGATGCCCGTTCCGGGGGAACCCGGACGAGAGGCAGCTTGTGGCGGCTGCGGAATAAGACAGCGCACCGGGTGGCGGCTCCCACCCGGCTTAGGAGCATGAAACATGCTCTGCGCCCGTTGGGCGTGGCAGCGCGCCTTTGCGCGCTGCCATCTGCCGCGCCGCAGGCGCGGCCGGGCCCAACTGCAGGCCAGGCCGGGTCCGTCAGGACCTGGAGCAGCAGGCGGGAGCGCCTTGCCTGCTTTTAGAGTTCCGCCGCCAGCCGCGTGCCCTGGTTTATGGCGCGCTTGGCGTCCAGTTCCGCGGCGACGTCGGCGCCGCCGATCACATGCGCAGTGATGCCATGCTCTGCCAGATCATCTGCAAGCGACCGGTCGGAGATCTGTCCGGAGCATAGGACGATGGTGTCCGCCGGAACCAGAGTGGGATTTTCGCGTGCGTCGCCAAAGGAGACATGCAGACCGTCCGCATCAATGCGCTCGTAGTTCACGCCGCCCAGGAATTCCACGTCCTTCATCTTGAGTGTGGCGCGGTGAATCCAGCCGGTGGTCTTGCCCAGCCGCTTGCCATGGCGTTCCGCCTTGCGCTGCAGGAGTGTTACACGGCGGGCAGGGGCGGCAGGCTGCGGGCCTTCAGGGGCGAGGCCCGCGCGGTGCTCTGCCGGGTCGGTGACGCCCCATTCCTTCATCCAGGCGGGCAGATCGGTGGCGGGGCTGTGGCCCTCTTCCAGCAGGAATTCCGAAACATCAAAGCCGATGCCGCCGGCGCCGATCACCGCAACCCGCTGTCCGGCCGGTTTCTTGTGGCGCAGCACGTCGATGTAGCTGAGGACATTGTCCCCGTCCTGGCCGGGAATGGCCGGATCGCGCGGGATCACACCGGTGGCGACAACGACCTCGTCAAAACCGGTCAGGTCCCCGGCGGAAACGTCGCGGCCCAGTTCCAGCTTGACGCCGGCCTCGGCCACCATGGTGCGGTACCAGTCGACCAAGCCCCAGAATTCCTCTTTGCCCGGAACCTGTTTGGCCATGTTGAGCTGGCCGCCGATTTCATCTGCCCGGTCGAACAGGGTGACCTGGTGGCCGCGCTGGGCGGCGGTGACGGCAGTGGCAAGGCCGGCAGGGCCTGCGCCCACGATGGCCACGGTTTTCACCGCGGCGGCGGGTTCGATCGCCAGCTCGGTCTCGTGGCAGGCGCGCGGGTTGACCAAACAGGACGTCAGTTTGCCGCTGAAGGTGTGGTCGAGACAGGCCTGGTTGCAGGCGATGCAGGGGGCGATGCGATCCGAATGGCCCGCCGCGGCCTTGGCCACGAAATCCGCATCTGCCAGCATCGGCCGCGCCATCGACACCATGTCTGCGCAGCCCGTTGCCAGCACGTCTTCGGCCACTTCCGGGGTGTTGATCCGGTTCGAAGTGATCACCGGAATGCCAACTTTGCCCATCAGTTTCCTGGTAACCCAGGCAAAGGCGGCACGGGGAACCGAGGTGGCAATGGTCGGTATGCGCGCCTCGTGCCAGCCGATGCCGGTGTTAAGGATGGTGGCGCCGGCCTTTTCAACCTCTTGCGCCAGCTGCACAACTTCCTCGTGGGTGGAGCCCTCGGGAACCAGGTCGATCATCGACAGCCGGTAGATGATGATGAATTCGCGGCCCACGGCCTCGCGGGTGCGGCGCACCACTTCGATGGGCAGCCGCATCCGGTTTTCATAAGACCCGCCCCAGCGATCGGTCCGTTTGTTGGTACGGGTGACCAGGAACTGATTGAGGAAATAGCCCTCGGACCCCATGATCTCGACCCCGTCATAACCTGCCTCCTGCGCCAGGCGGGCGGCGTTGACGATGTCGGCGATCTGCTTCTCAATCCCGTCCTCGTCCAGCTCATGCGGCGGAAAGGGGGAGATCGGCGATTTCACGGGGCTGGGGCCAACGCATTTCGGCCCATAGGCATAGCGGCCAGCGTGCAGGATCTGCATGGCGATCTTGCCGCCTGCCTGATGCACGCGGTCGGTCACCACGCGGTGGTTCTCGACGTCTTTGGCACAGGTCATCATTGAGGCACCGGGCAGCACCGAGCCTTCGAGGTTCGGGCCGATTCCACCGGTGACCATCAGTGCGACCCCGCCGCGGGCACGGGCGGCGTAGAACTCAGCGACCCGGTTCCAGTCGCCGGTCTCCTCCAGCCCGGTATGCATCGAGCCCATCAGCACCCGGTTCTTCAGCGTGGTAAAGCCCAGATCCAGCGGGGCAAGCATTTTGGGGTACGCAGTCATCTGAAACTCTCCCTGGCAGTTGCGCCTAGGATCGTGGGCGCGGGCCGCCTTGTCACGTGCAAACGCCGCGTCACCCCCTTGCGTGCCCCGGCGGCAAGCGGTCTAAGGTTGAGCAATGTATGGTTAGGAGAGCCTGATGACGCCGGAAGAGATTGCCAAGCTGCCCTACCGCCCCAATGTCGGGGTGATGCTGATCAATGCCGAGGGCGCGGTGTTCGTCGGCCAGCGCAAGGACCGTTACAAGGACGCCTGGCAGATGCCGCAGGGCGGGATTGATGCGGGCGAGGACCCGCGCGCGGCGGCCTTGCGTGAACTGGAAGAGGAAACCGGCGTGGTGCCGGAACTGGTGGAGATCATCGCCGAGAGCGATGGCTGGCTGCCCTATGACCTGCCGCATGATGTGGTGCCCAAATTCTGGGGCGGCAAGTACCGCGGGCAGGAGCAGAAATGGTATCTGATGCGGTTTCTGGGCCGCGATGATCAGGTTGATATTGCGACGGATCACCCGGAATTCTCGGCCTGGTGCTGGCAGCCGGTGGCGCAGCTGGTGGAGAAGATCGTGCCGTTTAAGCGCGAGGTTTATGCGCGGGTGGTGGATGAGTTCAGGGAGTATTTGTGAGATGGGATTGCGCCGGCCTCTCCTAAGCTTTTCAGCCTGGCCGAAAGGCCGGTTAACGCCTGACCTTCCCCGCGGGACGGCGCTTTGCACCTCGCCAAGGTCAGGCGCTGCCCTAAGCGTTCTTATCGCGGCAATGGTTGTGGCAATTTTCGCCAATTCTGCTGCCGCCCTCAGCTGCCTTCCTTGGGGACCTGCGGACGCCTATCTGCAGGCCGCAAAATCGGACAGCGTCTACAATGTCATCGCGGGGGAGCTGAGGTTCGACGAGAATCTGCTGCCGCAATCCCATGCTGACAACCCGAATGACACGCCGCCGCTGACCCGCATCCCGGCGCAGCTGTCAGGCAAGATGC
The DNA here is from genome assembly GCF_021654205.1 of Leisingera sp. MMG026. NCBI lineage: Bacteria > Pseudomonadati > Pseudomonadota > Alphaproteobacteria > Rhodobacterales > Roseobacteraceae > Leisingera > Leisingera sp. MMG026. The sequence continues at coordinate 5,743 of NZ_JAKFZM010000085.1, forward strand.
TGGACGGCAAGTATTTCTCCAAACGGGTCAACGTGCAGGCAGTGCTTGAGGTGGAATGCCTCGGCCCCTGGTGCGGCGGCATGGCCTCGGGCGCGGGCCAGGTGTTCTTTGCCGAACAACGCGGGCAGGAGCTGGTGATCCGGGCGGGTGCCTGCGGCGGGTTTGTGTTTGCCGATACGTCTGAGGTGCGGCGGCAGGTTCTGGATTGCCACCGCGGCAAGGCGTGCGAGCCCGCAATGCCGCGGTGACCGGGGTTACTCCGCCGGGGCTGGGTGCCGTTTGGCGCGCAAGCGCAGCCGCGACTGGCCAAGCCACAGGCTGAACAGGGCCAGCAGGGCGCCCAGCATCTGGTTGGGTGTCAGGGTCTCAGCCAGCAGCAGCCAGCCCAGGATCACGGCCGACAGCGGGCTGAGCACACCGAGCAAAGACACCTGCGACGGCTCGATCCGGGCCAGGCCGCGGAACCACAGGATATAAGTCAGCGCGCCGCCGATCAGGCTCATATAGGCGAGGCCGGCGATGTTGGCGGCGGTGAAAACGGGGACCTCCGGCACCATCCACAGTGTTACCGGCACCAGCAGCAGCCCGCCTGCAGTCAACTGCCATGCAGTGAAGGTGAGCGGCGGGACAGGCGGCTGCCATTTGCGGCTTAGAACCACACCGCCAGCCATTGACAGCGCCCCGCCTAGGCCGGTCAGCACGCCCCATGTGTCGAGTCCGGCCGCAGGGGTCAGCACCAAAAGAGCAACGCCGGCGATGCTCAGCAGGGCGGCGGCAACGGCAGCGGCGCGGATCTGCGATTTCAGCAGCAGGGCCGACAGAAACACCACGATCAGCGGCTGCACGGCGCCCAGCGTCGCGGCGACGCCGCCGGGCAGGCGGTAGGCGGATACAAACAGCAGCACCCAGAACAGCGAGAAATTCAGCGCCCCCAGCACCGCCAGGCGCGGCAGCCAGTTGAGCGGCGGCAGCCGGCGCACCAGCAGCAGCAGCAAAAGCCCCGCAGGCAACGCCCGCAGCAAGGCCACCACCAGCGGCGAGTGGCCGGGCAGCAAAGAGGTCGTCACGATATAGCTGCTGCCCCAGATGGCGGGGGCAAGCGCGGTCAGCAGAAGGGTCCGGATGGGCATGGGGTTCTCCTTATCTTGATGTCGAGATAATGGATTTTATCTTGACGTCAAGATGCAATCTTCTAAACCGGGGATATGGACCATGTGGATTTTATTACCCAGCAATGGGAACGGGAGCGGCCGGACCTTGATGTCACGGCCATGGGCGTGATTGGCCGGGTAGCGCGGCTGTACCTGGCGTATCAGCGCGGAATGCACACGACCTTTGCAGAGTTCGGGCTGAATGCGGCCAAATTCGATGTGCTGGCCACGCTGCGCCGTTCGGGAGATCCTTACACATTGTCGCCGGGCGAGTTGCTGAAGGCAACAATGGTGGCCTCGGGCACGATGACCAACCGGATCGACCGGCTGGAAGCGGACGGGCTGGTCAAGCGCGACGTGAATCCGGAGGACAGCCGCAGCTTTCTGGTGGGGCTGACTAAGGAGGGCCTTGCCTTGGTTGACCGGGCGGTAACCGCGCATGTGCAGACGCAGGCGCGGCTGCTGGAGGGGCTGGGGACACAGGAGGTTGAGACCTTCAAGACGCTTTTGAGCAAAGCCCAGGCGGCGGCTGACAGCTGACGCCAAGAGTTCAAAAAGTCCAAATGCGCTGAAGTAAGAGGGCTGCGCGGGCTGGCGCCCTTGCGTCCTGCGGACGGCGGGGCGGGGGGGGGGGGGGGGGGG
>NZ_JAKFZM010000086.1:0-7331 GCF_021654205.1 Leisingera sp. MMG026
AATTCGTCGAGACCCAACGTGTGGACGCGGGCCTTTGTGGTACGAGAACCGAAGAGCGTGAAGACTTCAGCCATTACCCGGACGAGCCGTTACTGAACTATGATGCAACGCTTTTCGTGCGCATGGATTCCAGCTTGACCACTTCCTACCGTAGCCCGCTCTCCGGAAAATCCTTTGCGCTGGTAAAAGGGTACAGCTACGGAGGCATCGACAATGAACTTGAAGCGGACGGCATGTCGCGCGTCGAAGCCACGGGTCGCGAAAGCATGATCAAACTCCTGACGCTTGGGCGGGTCGAAACTGTTCTGGATACGACCCTGCCATTTCTTGCAGATGCCAGGCGGTTGGGGGTCGAAGATCAGGTCCGACCTCTCTTGCCAAGCCTCGCTGAAACGCCGGGATATTTGTTTTTCAGCCGGAAACCAGGTCACGAGACGCTTGCAGATAGGTTTTCGAAAGCCCTGACTGAGTTCAAGACGACACCTAAATTTCTTGCCATAAAGCAACGATATGGGTTGTAATGACGTAAGGTAACGCTGCGCCGTTCGGTCTGCGTTGCCACAAAAAATTGGGGGGATTTTTTTCATGTTTACTGCGATGTCTCAGACATGTCGCGCGGCGGCTGCGATCTTTGCACTGTCATGCGCGTCGCCAGCTGTGGCGCAGGATCAGATGACCCACATCTCGACGCTGGATTGGCCACCCTACACCGGCAGTGATCTGCCCAGTGGCGGAGCGACGACAGAAGTGGTTCGCGTGGCCTTTGAGAAGGCAGGGTTCATAACAGATGTTGCCTATCGCCCATGGAAACGTGCGATCGATATGGCAAAAGATGGCAAGGACGGAGTCATTGCATACTTCCCTGGATATCATTGCCGCCACCAGGAAGGTTTCATCGCATCCGATCCGATCGGCAATGGTCCTTTGGGATTTGCTGAAAATGCGGCTGCGCCAATTTCGTGGGACAGCCTCGATTCCATCGGTGAACAGCAGCTGAAGATCGGAACGGTCCTCGGCTACGCGAATACCGACGAATTCGATCAAAAAGTTGGAACCGGTTGGATCCTGGCGGTTCCGTCAAACGACGATCTTACGAATCTGAAGAAACTGGTGCGCAAGCGCATTGACGCCGCTGTCATAGACAAATTCGTGCTTGAATACCTCAAAGCGACGGAACCAAGCCTGAAATCAAACCGAGATGACCTGCAATTCAACGCCACCCCACTGGAAGACAAGACGCTATATCTGTGTTTCCGCGATGACGGGGATGGTCGTGCGATGCTCGAAAAATTCAATGCGGGACTCGCTCAGGTGAATGCGGACGATATCGCGGAGAATTACTTCGCGACTGCGTTTTCGCAATGAAGGCGGCTGTTCGGCGCCGGGTCAGTGACTTTGCAGGCGTGAGATGAAAGCGGTTCGGCGGGTGATGTTGGCCCTGCTTTGCGTCGCGCAGTTGGGTGCGCGCGGGGCAAGTGCGCAGGACGATGTCACGATCGGCTACCAGCTGATGTATAATCCTTGGAAGACGGCGATCGTGAGCGGTGAAATCGAGCAAGCCGTTGGCCAGCCCGTGGCATGGCGAAAGTTCGAGTCCGGCGCAAAGGTCATCAACTCGATGATTTTGGGCAATGTTCAGATCGCGCAATCCGGGTCAAGCCCGATTGCCGCCGGTATCAGCCGGGGCCTGGACATTGAGGTCGTCTGGATTCTGGAAGATATAGCGGCGGCGGAAGCACTGGTTGTTCGGGACGGAGCCGGCGTAATCGCGCCTCGGGATCTGGCGGGCAAGACCATCGGCGTGCCTTTCGCTTCAACCACACATTTCCACCTTCTTTTTGCGCTCGAGCAGTTTGGGATTGAGCAGAAGGATGTCGATATACGAAACATGCAACCTCAGGAGATCGCGGAGGCGTGGCAACGTGGTGAGATCGACGCTGCCTTTGTCTGGGATCCGGCATTAAGCGAAATCAAGAAGTCCGGGAAAGTGCTGATCACCTCTGGTGTTCTGTCAAGCTGGGGGAAGGCCACGTTCGATGCGATGGTTGTCGACAGGACATTCGCCGCCCAGAACCCGGATTTCATGTGCAAATTGATCAAGACCGTTGCGGCTGCGGATGCAGATTATCTTGCCAATCCTTCGGCCTGGACGTCGGGATCGGATCAGGTCGCCGCGATCGTCAGCCTGGCCGGGGGTGATCCCGAAAACGTGCCGGTGGTTCTGGGCCTTTACGATTTTCCAACGCTCAGAGAACAAGCATCGCCGCGCTGGCTTGGCGGCGGCGGCGAGGGAGGTGTCGCCCAGGCGCTGAGTTTCACTGCAGAGTTCCTGCGCGAGCAGGGTAAAATTCGCAGTGTCGTAGACGATTTCGCGCGGCATGTGAATCCTCGTTATGTCGAGATGGTTCTTGAGGGCGCGTGTTGACGGACAAAAGCAAACATAGCGTGCTGCGTACAGAGTGTATTTGATGAAGCAAAAGCCAGGAATATTTTCGTTCAGGTCGATCCGGGCAAAATTTCTTGCCGTTGTGACGCCGCTGGTTCTTGCATCGACCGTAATTGTTTTTGGGCTTTTTGAATTCAATGCGCAGCGCGAAGCCGAAGACCGGCTCAATAACAAGCTCGAAAAACTGGTCGCAATCCAAAGTGCCGTGGTTGCGGAATCGATGTGGAACGTTGCCGACGAGCAGATCAAGCTAATCCTCAAAGCCCTTGCCATTGATCCGGATATCTCGGGCGCTGCGGTCTATGACGATCAGGACATACTGGTTGCGTGGATTGGAAAGGTCGAAGATCTAGAGCAGGAACAGTTCTTTGCGGAAAAAGAGATCGTCTATGTGTATGACGATAGCAGCGAGGTCATCGGGCGCCTGGCCATCGCGCTGACTGACGCCCAGATACGCGCCGCTGCACGACAGAGGCTGACGACGGCCGGAATCCTGGGCGCTCTTCTTCTCGGGGCCATCATTTTTAGCACGTTGATCGCAAATCGCCGCACAATCGGTATCCCACTCGAACGGCTCTTGAATTCGATCAACAGTGCCCGCGTCAAAGGTGAGCGCGTTCCGGTGGACTGGCTCAGCCGTGACGAGATTGGCACGGTTGTCGCGGCATTCAACGAAATGCAGAAACGCCAGCAGGCGGATGAGGCGGCGCTACGCAGGGCGCGCGACGAATTGGAACAGCGTGTCGAGGAACGGACCCGTGAACTGGCCGAAGCGACCCTTGCTGCAAAACGAGCCCAAATGCAGCTGTCTCATGCCATTGAAAGCATCTCCGACGGGTTTTCATTGTACGGCCCCGATGATCGCCTGATCATTTGCAACCGTCGATATCGTGAACTCCTCTATCACGGAATCGAAGACATCGTTGTCGCTGGTGCCTCGTTCGATGAGATCATCCGAAGTGCCGCTGAAAAAGGTCTTATCAAGGATGCGCTCGATGCACCGGAGGACTGGATCGCGGAGCGAAACGCGCAGCACAAGAACCCGGGAGAGACACATCTTCAAGAACGTGCGGACGGCCGCTGGATCCGCGTCAGCGAGCGAAAAACCGACGACGACAGCACCGTTGCCGTTTACACCGACATAACTGAACTCAAGGAACGGGAGCAGGAAGCCGAGGAGGCGAACCGTGCGAAAAGCCAGTTCCTCGCCAATATGAGCCACGAACTGAGGACGCCGCTCAATGCGGTGATTGGCATTACCGAGATGCTGATGGAAGATGCCGAGGAATTCGGACAGGAGGACTTTATTGAGCCTCTGGAACGCATTTCGCGCGCCGGAAAGCACCTGCTGAACCTGATAAATGAAATTCTCGATCTATCGAAAATTGAAGCCGGCAAGTTTGAGATGTATATCGAAAGCTTCGACTTGCTGAGCCTGATCCAAGACGCAACGACAACTGTGCGTCCGATGGCCGAAAAGAACGGGAATGAGTTGACCGTTGATTGCCCGGATGATCTCGGGACGATCGCTGCCGATCAGACGCGAATGCGCCAGATCATCCTTAATCTTCTGAGCAATGCCAGCAAGTTTACCGAAAACGGAAGGATCGCTCTGGTGGCGCGGGCGGTGGAGGATGATCGCGGTTCGACGGTTTCGATTTCGGTTACAGATACTGGCATCGGGTTGAGTGCAGAACAGATTGACCGGTTGTTTGAAGATTTCAGCCAGGCCGACAGCTCGACCACCCGCCGCTTCGGCGGCACCGGACTGGGCCTGGCAATCAGTCGGCGTCTGGCGCGGATGATGGGGGGTGACATCGAAGTGCAAAGCGCGCTTGGCGAGGGTGCAACATTTACCTTTCACCTGCCACGCGTGGCAGGTGTCAGTTCGGGCGACGACGACGCATCACCCATGTCCAAGCGCCCGCCGGCGCTGCCGATCAATTCAGCTCGGCGTGACAACCCACGGATCCTGGTGGTCGATGACGACAAGGCGTCCCGTGAGCTGATGCGCGTCATGCTGGCTAAAGAAGGCTACGATGTCGTGACCGCCGTCGATGGCCGGGACGGACTCGAACTCGCGCGCAGACTGATGCCCTCTGCAATCACACTTGATGTCGTGATGCCGGAGTTGGATGGCTGGGAGTTTCTCAAGGAGATCAAGTCAGACAAGGAGACCGCCGCAATTCCCGTCATCATGGCAACCATGACCGAAGAGCCCGATCGCGGTTTTGCTCTGGGCGCGTCTGAATACATGACAAAGCCGATCGACCGCGAAAAGATGAAAGCCTTGCTATCAAAATACCATCCGCAGGACCGGACACCAGAGGTGCTGGTAGTCGAGGATGATCCCGATGTACGCGACGTTTTACGCGGAATCTTCTCCAAGAACGGTTGGGACGTCACTGAGGCGGAGAACGGCAATATCGGGATCGAGCGCCTGAATGGATGTCAGCCCGATCTCATTATGCTTGACCTGCTGATGCCGGAAATGGACGGCTTTCAGTTCCTTGAAGCGCTTCGTCAACGCCCTGAATATGGCAGGATAACGATCGTCGTGCTAACCGCGGCAAACTTGACGCCGGAAGATCACCAGCGGCTAAATGGCGGCGTCACGCAGATCTTGAAAAAAGCAGATATTGGTCGGAGCGAGCTCTTGGCCACGATCCGTGAGATCATTGCAGAGAACACACCGCAACCCACGCAGGAGGCCGTGGGATGATCCGAGTGCTTTACATTGAAGACAATGAAGACAACATTTTCCTGTTTACACGTAGGTTGGGCAAACATGGTTTTGAGGTCCTGATTGCCCGCGACGGCGCGGTCGGTCTGGAAATGGCGGGCACGACCGATCCGTCCATTATTCTGATGGACCTCGATCTTCCCATTATTGATGGTTGGGAAGCCACCCGTCGGCTGAAGGCAGCCGCCGCCACCCGCGATATTCCGGTGATCGCGGTGTCGTCCTATGCCATGCCCGAGGATTGCAGGCGCGCGATAGAGGCCGGATGCTCGGATTTCTTTTCAAAGCCGGTCGATATGAAGGCACTTTGCGGCCGGATCGAAGTCCTCGCAGAGCATGGTCAGCAACCAGGTTCAGGCGAAGGTCATTGACCGAAGATAAGGAGTTGAAGTGGGAATGGTGAAAATCCTTTACGTCGAGGACAACGAAGACAATGTCTACATGCTCACAAAGCGGTTAGCCCGGAAAGGATACGAAGTTGTCGTAGCGCCCGATGGCAAACAAGGTGTGGACATGTCACAATCGGAAATGCCTCGGTTGATCATCATGGATTTGGGTTTACCTGTTCTTGATGGCTGGGAAGCGATCCGCCGAATCAAATCGAACGCTGCCACGTCGGACATCCCGATCATCGCGCTGACAGCGCATGCCATGGCCGAGGATCGCGCAAAAGCACATGATGCCGGATGCGACGATTTCGACACCAAGCCCGTCGACATGCCACGCCTGCTCGGCAAGATCGACGCGCTGCTCCAGGCGAGGCAAGCATCTTGACCTCGGATGGACCAGCTCTTCTCATTGTCGATGATAACGAAGACAACCGCTATACGCTCCTGCGGCGCTTGAAGCGCGAGAGCTATGAGAATGTCGATGTGGCCGAGAATGGCCAGGAGGCGCTTGATCTGCTCGGAAAGAAGCCATACGACCTCGTGTTGCTTGACATCATGATGCCGGTTCTCAACGGGTATGAAACGCTGGAGCGGATGAAATCCGACATGCGCCTGCGCTCAATACCGGTCATTATGATTTCCGCCGTCGATCAAATCGAAAGCGTTGTGCGCTGTATCGAAGCCGGTGCCGAAGACTATCTCCCGAAACCGTTCAACGCTGCGATCCTGCGTGCGCGTATTCGCGCCAGCCTCGAAAAGAAGCGCCTGAGAGATAAGGAGGCGGGCTACATGAAACAAATCGAGGTTGAAAAAAAACGCACCGACGATCTGCTCCATGCGACCCTGCCAGCCGCCGCGGTTCACGAACTGAAATCCACCAATTCTGTAAGACCGCGTCATTTCGAAGATGTGGCGGTTTTGTTCTGCGACGTTGTGAGTTTCACGAGTTATTGCAACGACAATTCGGCAGAAACTGTTGTATCCCATCTTCAGGATCTGGTCCGCGCCTTCGAGGACATCGCGACCCGGAACGGGTTGGAAAAGATCAAAACGATTGGGGATGCCTTCATGGCAACCGCCGGGCTGTTGAACCATGTCGAAAGTCCTGCGAAGGCCAGTGTTCAGACGGGCTTGGACATGATTGATGCCGTGGCGGAACATTCCTCAGGCTGGGAAATCCGGGTCGGCATTCACATAGGACCGCTCGTTGGTGGAGTCATCGGCCAAAAGAATTACGCCTTTGATATCTGGGGAGATACCGTGAATATCGCCGCCCGCATCGTCGGTCATGCCGATCCTGGAACGGTGCTTGTGAGCGAGGCCGTATGGCGAAACTTGCACGATGCGTTCGACGGCAAGTCAAAAGGTATGGTCGAACTGAAGGGAAGAGGATCGCACGAGTTGATCGAATGCGCGTGCATTCGGTAGGGAGCCTTGTTGCGCACGCTCCGTTTCGCCCGATCACCCTTAGATGCCACCTGGCGATATGTACCCTTGGCGGCTTCCGCAAGTTTCTTGGTTCTGAGAAAGTCCCTGCACATGTATCGAACCGGAGTTGGTATGTTTCAAAAAGTTGCTAGAAATCACGTCGGCAACCCTGTTGAGGCTCTGTATTTCCAGATTTTTGTCCTCCGATCTTTGAGAGGTGCGCAAACCGGCAATCCCTGTATTTGCACTCGTAGCGAATGACATGGTGTGTTTGCGGCGGCCGCTCTCCCTGGGCGAACGAGGTCCGGTAAGATCGGCCTCAGCA
>NZ_JAKFZM010000087.1:0-7128 GCF_021654205.1 Leisingera sp. MMG026
GGCCGCCAAGCGCTGCGGCGCAAGCCGCTGAGCTGCGGGCGCGGGAGAACGCCCGAAGAAAGTGCGGATAGGGAAAACTATGATGATCCGGCTTGGAAATACGCCGATTGCCGCCTGGCTGGTCCGCAGACGTTTAGCAGGCTGGCCGTGCCCAATTTGCAAACGGAGCGTTGTTGCCCGTCGGGAGGAACATATCTTCTGGCTGGGTCCAGCCGGACAATCAGGGTACCGCCAGCTTTCCGCAGAAGGAGTGCAGACGGTTATGACACCAGTGGCAGGTCACCCTGTCCCAGCGGATGCGGCCAAAACCGGCAGGCGGCTATGGCGGCGCGCAGGGGTCACTGATTGCGTGATGAAAGGATCAATGCGCGGCTGTCAGTGCCCCCGCGATTGCGGCGGATGGCGCGGGCTTCCAGGCGGGTTTGGCCGTAAAGCACAATGACGAGCGTGGCGAGGGCGATGAGAAAAGCTTCGGCCATGTCAGATCGCCGCGCGGCGTTCCAGCCGCTCCTGTACAAGGCCGGCCAGGGTTGCAGCATCCTGGGTCAGCGGTTTGCCCTTGCGCCGGGAACGGGCCAGGCGGTCGGCGGCCTCGGCAAGCGGGTTGTCGCCGGCGCTGCGGGCAACGCCGCCCAGAAACTGCGCCAGATAAGCCAGGGTTTTTTCTTCCTGGTTCATGTTCAGCACATCGGCGGCATGGGCCATGTCATCGCGGTAGGCAAGGAAATCGGGTTCCACTGTTTCGTCTTCCAGCGCGCGCGGACCGGACAATTGGCGGTCGGGTGGCAGATTTGACAGAATTTTTTCCTGAAAGGCTGCAAGCGAGGTAATCGGTTTCTCCAGAAAACCGCCAGCCCCTGCTTCAAGCGCGGCCTCTTCAAGCGTTGGATCGCCCGAGGTGGCCAGGATCACGCCGGGGCGCGGGCTGGCCTCTGACAGTTCGCGGATCAGATCGAGGCCGGAACCGTCCGGCAGGCCGACATCGGCAATCAGCACCGACGGGCGGTAGACCTGCAGATGGCGGCGGGCGGATTTCAGGCAGTCTGCCCTGCGGATGCGGGCACCGCTGCGCAGACAGAGCAGGCGCAAAGCCTCGCAGGCAAAGCGGCTGTCCTCGACCACCAGGATAGTCAGCCCCAATAGCGGGCGCCGGGTGGTGGGCAGGCGTTGAGCGGCAGCAAACAGTTCCGAATCGTCCATAACGTATCCTCCTTGCGGGATATGCTCCGACGCTAGGGATTCGAGGCTAATTACTCGTTAACAGCGCGTGCTCTGCCGTTGTGGCAGGCTGCCGTGCGGATTGGCGCACTTGCCGCGGCGCAGCACCCATCCCATAAGCGGGGCGGAGGAATGTCTGTGAGAGGAGCACATCCGATATGATTGGCCGCTTGAACCATGTTGCCATTGCCGTCCCCGATCTGGAGGCCGCATCCGCCCAGTACCGCAATGCGCTGGGCGCCAAAGTGGGCGAGCCGCAGGACGAGCCGGATCACGGCGTCACTGTGGTGTTTATCGAATTGCCCAATACCAAGATCGAGCTGCTGTATCCCTTGGGGGAGAACTCGCCGATCAACGGCTTCCTGGAGAAGAACCCGGCCGGCGGCATCCACCATGTCTGCTATGAGGTGGAGGACATCCTGGCGGCGCGTGACCACCTGCTGGCCGAAGGCGCCCGGGTGCTGGGGTCAGGCGAGCCGAAGACCGGCGCCCACGGCAAGCCGGTGCTGTTCCTGCATCCCAAGGATTTCAACGGCTGCCTGGTGGAACTCGAAGAAGTTTGACGTTATGAGCACCCTGCCCCGGATCCGGGGCAGGGCAAAAACGGAAGGCCGGAGCTATGGGCGTTACATCTGCAATCGTGCTTTATGCAGTAATCTGGTTCCTGACCTTTCTGGTGATCATCCCGATCCGGCTGGAGACCCAGGGCGACAAGGGCGATGTGCTGCCCGGCACCCACGCGGGCGCGCCGGAAAAGCACTTTCTGAAGCAGAAGGCCTGGATCACCACCGGCGTGGCTGCGGTAATCTGGGGCATTACTGCCGGGATTATCCTGTCCGAACTGATCAGCGTGCGTGATTTTGACTGGATGGGGATGCTGCCTGAGCGGGACTGAACCGCGGGCAATTGTTGCAGCAGCACAGGCTCTCCCACCCGGCTGGGACGCATTGAAATGCGCCGCAGCCCGTTGGGCATGGCGCCGCGCTGATGCGCGGCGCGGTTGCGGCCAGCCCTTGCCGGGCTGGAGCAGGCCGCAACACATTGCGAAAATAGGAAGTGATAACAGGAAGTGTTTTTGCTGAGAAGCGCTTGAAAGGCAGGTCTGCCTTTCAAAACGCCATTTCCATTTTTCAACCCGCGGCAACCGCATCAAGGCTGAACCGCGCTGCCGCGCGGCGGCTGCGCCGGCCTTGACCCGGCTGCCGCGGGGGCGGCTGTCTATCTGCGGGACAGCGCGTGGTAGATATGGGTGAAAGTGGCGGCGCCCAGGATCGGGATCACCAGGTTCACCAGCGGCACCGACAGCGGCATCGCCATCAGCGTGCCGGCGGCCCAGATCGTGGTGGCATGTTTGCGATGCAGTTTCTTGGCCTCCGCCGTGCCAATGCGGCGGGCGGCGGCGAGGGTAAAGTATTCGCGGCCCAAAAGGAACCCGTTGAGGCCCCAGAAGATGAACAGTGCTGCGGGCGGGAACAGCACATAAAGAAACAGCGCCAGGATGTTGGCGGCAATCAGCAGGCCGAGGAAGTTCACCGTGTCCTTGACCGCATCCCAGAACGGCACCTTGGCCGCGGGGGGCAGGGCGGGGTAGTGTTTGTCCTCTACCGCCTGGGCGACCTCTTCCAGGAACATCGAGGTGATGGCCGAGGCCACCGGCACCATCAGGAAGACCGACAGCACCAGCAGGAAGAACAGCGAGCCGATAGACAAAAGGTCATCGACCCAGGTGACGTCACCCAGCAGCGGCAGGGTGGCTTCGGGACCAACCAGCCATTGGATCAGCATCAAAAAGCCTGCATAGGCAGCAATCAGCAGGGCAATGGTGAGGCCAAGCCCCAGAAACAGCACCTTGCGGAAGCGCGGGTCGCCGGTCTGGCCAAGCGTCTTGAAAAAGGCGGTGAAGATCATGCGGTCACCCAGGTTGTAATGGCATCCAGGTTCGGGCGCGGGCGCTCGGGCGGGGCGGAGCTTTCGGTGGCGATATGGATGATGCCGGCGATGTGCTCGTTTTCCGCCAGATCAAAAGCCGCCTGGCAGAAACCGCGGTCATGGCTGGCCCAGCCGCTGAGCCAGTTGGCGCCCCAGCCCGAGGCCAGGGCGGCATTCAGCAGCGCCAGGCAGACAGCACCGGCGGAGTAGATCTGTTCCCGCGCCGGGATCTTGGGGCTGTGTTTTTGCACCTCAACCACCACCACCGCTAGCTGGCCCTGGTCGAATTGGCTGCGGCCCTTGGCGATGTCCTCCGCAGTTTTGCCCAAGTGCGCGCCTGCCGCTTCGGTCAGGGCGGCCAGCCGGGCCATGGCGGACTTCTCCACCACGATGAAGCGCCAGGGTTCCAGCTTGCCATGATCAGGCGTGCGGGCGGCGGCGGTCAGGATCGGCAGCAGCTCTTCGCGCGACGGCGCAGGCGCCACCAGCGTTTTGGCCGGGCGTGAGCGGCGCGACAGCAGGAATTCAAGGGCGGCGTTATTGCGTGCAGGCATATGTGAAACCTTTTTACATCTGTTGCCGCCTATTTCGGCAAGCACTGGCGATTTTTCAAGAGCCAACGGGTCTTGCGTGCTGCACCTGTGCTGCAAAGGCAGCAGGCGGCGGGGCTGGGCTTCGTTGACCCGTTGGTAGCTGCGGGGCGGCGGTAAAGTCTATGGTTTTTGCTGCCCGCACAGGGCAAGTGTGGTGCTATGGGAAAGCCGAAGAAGAAAGACCTGCCGGACCTGAGCCAACTGTGTGTTCCGGGGGTGGAAATCGCGGTGCGGGCCGCGCCCAAGGCGGCGCGCAATGCGATTGTGCCGGCAGAGGGCGTGCTTAAGATTTCGGTTACCGCGGCGCCGGAGAACGGCAAGGCCAACGATGCCGTCCGCAGCCTTCTGGCCGCGGCAATGGGCACCGCGGCGTCCAATCTGGTCCTGCACCGCGGTGCAACCTCGCGTAACAAGGTTTTTGTCTACAACGGCCCGGCCTGACGCCTAGTCATCACCTGGCACAAGCCTGTAGACGCCCTCCGGCAGGTCCAGCGCTGCGGCCAGATCCCGCACCTGCAAATGGGACAAGGTGATTGTCTGCACTTTGTCGGTGCGCGGGTCGTATTGTTCGACCGTCACGCATTCGGTGAAGGAATTGATGGTCACATCCTCGGTGAGCGGGGTTCCGTCCTCATCCACCAGGGTAATAACCGTCGAGTCGAATTCATGCTCTATGGTAAACATAAGGCCAGCCTGCACTGCCGCCCGGCTGCTGGCAAGGCCTTGCAATCACAGACTATCACATGGATCTGGCAGCAAGGTTCCGCTGCCGGGCGATTGCCTTCCACCACCCATGCGCGATAAAGTGGCCCGGAACTGCAAAAGGAAGTGCCATGCGCCGTTTTCTGTGTCTCATTGCTCTTGCCGTCGGCGCCTGTGATGTAGCGATTGAGCCTGCGCCGCAATCTGCGCCGGTTGCGCGGACACCCCGGGTGCAGGGGATGGCACCGGGGGAGGCGCGCACCGCCTTTGCGTCGGTGTCCCGGCGGGTGGAGCCGGTGGCTGAACGCGCGTGCCGCAGCCGGACCCAGGGGCTGAACTGCGATTTTCTGATCCGCATCGATCCGAATCCCAACGCGGCTCCCAATGCTTATCAAAGCCTCGACCGTTCCGGCCGCCCTATCATCACCTTCACGCAGCGGATGCTGGGGCAGATCGCCAACCAGGACGAGCTGGCCTTTGTAATGTCGCATGAGGCCGCCCACCATATTCGCGGCCATCTGGCGCGGCAGGCGCAGAACTCGGCGCTGGTCAGCGCCGGTGCAGGGCTGATCACAGCCCTCGCGGGCGGCAGCGCCGCAACAGTTTCCACCGCACAGGATGTGGGCGGCTATGTCGGCGCGCGCACCTATTCCAAGGATTTTGAGCTGGAGGCGGATGAACTGGGCACCGTTATCACCCATCAGTCCGGTTACCGGCCCAGCATCGGCGTGCGCTTCTTCAACCGGCTGCCGGATCCCGGCGACCGTTTCCTGGGCACTCATCCTGCCAACCCGGACCGGGTGCGGGTGGTGCAGGCCACCATCGACCGCCACGGGCTGAACTGAGCATGACTGCCAAGGATCAGGCTGCGCCCGCGCTGGAGATGCTGGGTGTGGTGCTGACCGACCGCGGCTCGCGTTATGCAGTGACGGGGGCGCGGGTCGCCTCACGCGCGGAGGTCGACGCTGTGCTGGCTGAGCTGAAGTCTGACCGCGCCTATGCCAAGGCGACCCACAACACCTGGGCTGCGATGCTGCCTGCGGGCGGGCTTAAGGCTGATGACGGCGAGAGCGGCGCGGGCATGGTGATCCTGCGGATGATGGAGCGCGAGGGCCTGAAGGATCACGTGATCATCGTCACCCGCTGGTATGGCGGCAAGAAACTGGGCGGCGACCGGTTCCGCCGGGTGCAGGATGCGGTGCGGGCGTATCTCGGCCACCTGGGCGGGAAATCCGCCTGAACCCGGTCCCGTTTGACCTGCATCAAATCGGCGCCTGCCCCTTGCCGCTAAGCTGTACCCGAAATGAATGATTCCGGGGGACCGCGCGATGACCACCCATGCCGATCTGAAAAAGCACGCCGAACTGTTTGACCGGATGGCCGGCACCGTCGGGCTGGATCTTGAGGAAGAGGCCGTTGCCGGAACTTTGCGCTTTGACGAGATCGCCGAGGCAGTGCTGCGCTGCAGCCGTTGCGGCGGTGTCGGGGCTTGCCGCAAGTGGCTGGCCGAAGGGCCGCGCCCAGGTGCCGAGGCGCCTGATTTCTGCCGCAACCGCGACCTGCTTGGCTATTTGAACGAGCAGCAGGCCTGATGGCCCCGGAATTCTTCCGGTCTCTTTAGGGAGTTCGAACATGCAGCCATTGGGGGACCCTCTGTATCATCTGCGGCTGATGACCCGGATGGGCCAGGCTGCGGGGGCGGATCTTACATCTGCCTTTGCCGCGGGGGATATCAGCCACGCGGACTGGGCTGCGATGATCACCCGCTGCCGCGGCTGCGAAGCACGGGGGCAATGCGAGGCCTTCCTGTCCGCCAATGACCACACCAGGGCGCCGATGCCGGGTTGCCGCAATGCAGATGCACTGATGCAATTGAAGGACCGCAGTGCATGAGGGACATGGCTGCGGAGGCCCAGAGTCTCGGCAATATCTTCCGTCACCTATGGTTGCTGCGCGCCGTGGCCGGGGCTGCGGGCGTCGATCTGGATCATGCGGTGAAAACCGGGCAGCTCAACGGTTTGGACTATGCCCGGATGGTGACCTCCTGCCGCGGTGCGGGCTGCAGCAAATCCTGCGCGCTGTGGATTTCCGCCCGCCGCGGCGGCACCCCCGCTGTTCCGGAATTCTGTCCAGCTGCAGCTGTCTTTAAACAGCTGATGCCTTAGGCCGCTGCATGACCTGCCCAGCGTGACCTGCCCAGCGTGACCTGCCCAGTGTGACCTGCCCGGCGGGCTTGGCAGGCCTGGCGTGAATGGCGTGCGGGATGGTCTGCTAGAGTTTGGAGTGGCTGCCGTCGCATAAGGGCTTTTTGCCTGAGTGCTTGCAGCCGCAAAAGAACAGCTTGCCGTCCTTCTCTGCTTTGTATTTCACCGACTCGAACGCCGTGCCCTTGTGCGAGCCATCGCAGAACGGCTGCTTGGCGGACTTGCCACAGGCGCACCAGAAATAGGTCTTTCCCTCAGTCACCTCGACGGGGAAGGGGGCTTTCCGGGCGATTTCCGGTGCTGGTGTGCGGTCACTTGGCATGGCTGGGGGCTTTCCCTGGCTGGTTGCGGTTGGGGGAGAGCGTAGCAGGGATTTGGTGCGAGGGGAGGGGGAGACATCCAGTTGGTCCATACAAGGGGCACTACGTGAAGTGGTTGGCTGCGCTGGTACCCTTTGCACTTGTTAGCCTTTTAAATCTTGC
>NZ_JAKFZM010000088.1:0-6668 GCF_021654205.1 Leisingera sp. MMG026
GTTCCAAGTGCATGGACCCCAGCTTCAGCCGCGCAAGCTTCCCGTGGTGTTCAGCGCCAAGGAAGTAGCAGCACTGCTGCGGGTCGCGCCTGGACCGGGGCTGAAGTACCGGGCGGCGCTCAGCATTTCCTATGGGGCCGGGGTCAGAGCACCTGAAGCCTGCAATCTCAAGTTCAGCGATATCGATAGCGACCAGATGCTGATCCATGTCTAACAGGGCAAGGGGCGGAAGGACCGGAAGGTCATGCTGTCGCCGGGATTGCTGAACCCACTGCGCGAGTACTGGCGCGAGGCGCGGCCCTAGGGCTGATTGTTTCCGGGCAAGCCCAAGATCAACCCCCTCTCGTCGCGCCAGCTCCACCGCGCCTTCAGCTCGGCAAAGCTCATCGCGGAGATCAAGAAGCCGGGCAGCACGCTGCACACACTGCGGCATAGCTTCGCGACGCACCTTCTGGAGGCCGGGACGGACGTGCGGGTGATTCAGGTGCTGCTCGGGCATGCCAAACTCGAGACCACGGAACGCTACACACATGTCGCCACGAAGCTGATCCGTGACACGGCGAGCGTGAAAGGCTGATCTCCGAGACAGAGGCCGTTCGCCTGGTCGGGCTTGGACTAGCAGTGAGCGGGACAGAGCGAACATTCGCCGTGGTTGAGGCCGTGGCCGCTTTCGGAAACCGCTGTGTCAAAAGCAATCGGAGTTTTGCTAACCGCTATGGCGCCGATCAAAAATCTAGTCGCCACGATGAGTTTCTCCCTTGACGTTACGCTGCCACTGCAGCGCAACAGAGATCATCCGAACGTCACCAGATCGCGTTCACCAGACGGTCACACTGCAAAGACGTTTAAAAAAGAATGAGTCTTTGCGCCACGTGAACTCTGCCTTAAGCTATCTAGATGTTGCTGTATTCAATCTTAAGTTTAAGACTAATACAAAAGGGGGGAATGCATGGCTTTCCAAAAGGAACTTCTGCAAGGCGAAGCGATCACGTCGATTGAATTCATAGAGGCTCTATGCGATGAGACGTCGCTGGTTCAGGAAACAGACGACGCATTAAGACGGCGAAGCAATCAAACACTGAGTTGGATGCAGCCCGGCCTCGTCTATCCCGCTCCCTTTCAATGCGCGATCAACTTGCTCAGCCTTCCCGACAGCCTAAGCCGAACACAATTTGCTGACGTCCTGTCGGAGGCCCGAAGCTTTATTCACAGTGAATGCGGTGGTCTGCACGGCAGTGTATGCTTGGCGTTCAGGCCAAGTTTTTGGAAAAGCATTTGTGCAGAAGAGGGCCTGTCCCCGCCAAGCGATATAGGCTTTTCCCAGTCGCTCGAGGGCGGTGATGCGCCTGAGGTCGTGGCGCGATCGAGTGGTGTTTTGCAGGACAGCCCGGTTCTTGCCTGGTTTCTGGTCAAGGCGGATACGGAGGACGCGGTTCAGGAAATTGTGGAGTGTGTCGTTGGTCAGTTGCAAGATTTGGGTGTTGCTGCGGAGGCGTTTGACTGTGTCTTCATGAGCAGCCGCCATCGCGATGACACTGGCTGCCCCGCGCATGGAGGTCGCGTGTTAGGCGGCAGGTTTAGCGAAAACTTGCGTAATCCGTCCTCTCCTTCTGAAATCCTAGAGCATGTTCTCATCGGCAAGGAGAACCCTGCCTCAGCAGGCGGGGCCTTCGTGTTCACCCAGAGGTTTCACTTGAATTGGCCGGAGGTCAATTCGCGCACTTCAAGCGAGGTTGAAAAGCTGATTGGACGCGAACCTCACAGCAACGAACTCATTCCGTCTTTTGATGCCCGTTCCCACATCCGTTCGTCACACACCTATGACGCAGACGGCCATACGATCAAACTGCTGCGGATCGGCTTGCCATTCGGCACCAGAGGAGAAATGGCACCCTCTTCGCCCTTAATTGATGGCGTACGATCAGCATCCACAACCGACGAGGCAGGTATCTATTTCATTGGTATGGCCAAAACCGCAGACCGCATTGAACGGGTCTTGGAATCGCAATTCGGATCACCGACAGATGATGGCTTCGGTCGTGATCGATTGCTGAACAGTGGCGTGCTTAAATCCGATTTGGGGGCGTTCTTTTATGCACCGAACCTTAGGGAACTGGCGCCTAAACGCATCGTCGCGGATGTCCAGGCAAGGGCGAAGAAACCTCAATCTGACTGGAAACGGTTTCCGGCGATAGATTGGGACCGGTTTAATCGCCACTACAAAGACAGGTCAAAAAACGGATGGATGTACTACAATCATCAGGACTATCTTTACCACATTGGAACACGGTCTGCTGGTGCCAAGGACCTGCCAAGCCCGATCTCGATGCGGGTTCAATTTCTGCTGGAGCGCATGTTCGCGAGGTGGGACGACACCTGGTATCGATCTCAAAAACCCGAGGAGCTAGCCCCTCTTCGCCAGCAACTGGAACGTTTTTTTAGCCATCCGGACAACCGCGATGAATGCGAAAAAGTGGCAGCAGAGAATGGTGTGGCGTTTGACGATGCGGTTGGTGCAGCGACCAATGCGATCATGGACAGCTCCATTGCAATTCGCGCTGCTTGGGCGAAGCGCCTGCTGTGCTGGCTTGCGGCTCGGAAAGACGGGATTGGTGGGCGTGGCAAGGGCGGCATGGATACCGCTGATGTTCACCCGCTCGACCTACTTGCTGGTTCAATGCCGGCGCAGTCCCTTTCTCAAGGCCGTTACTTTATCAATTACGCGAGAGATGACGACGAAGAAGCCGAGCGATATCAGTGGTATGCCATGGGACTCGGGCCGAACTCTGGCGTTGGTCATGTAGTGCCCGGTTATGACGTCTTGTTGCAGGGTGGAATTTCTGGAGTTGAAAAGCAGATTGGCGATGCAGAAGACACTCTGAGAAAAACTGATCCGGAGCGGGCGGCTCAGTCGGTTGACTTCTATGCAGCTTCGCGGATCGCATTGAAAGGTCTCGCCGATCATCTGGCGGGCTTGCGAGAGACGGCCCAAGTCAAGCTCGACGGACTTCGGCAAGGCGAGGATATCGAACGTCAGAACCTGCAAGACCTGATAAACCGTCTTACCTGGTTGGCGAGCGGCCACCCGCCACGCAACGTGTTGGAAGCGCTGCAACTCGTTTTTACGGGCCATTCTACATTGCATCTTTGCGGTGAGCCGGTGGCCGTCGGCCGGTTGGACCGGCTCTTGCGCCCATTCTTTGAAAACGGCCAGCAAGACAAGAGTGCATTGCAGGAGGCAATTGACTGCTTTTGGATAAAGCTAGCTGAAAAAGCTCTACTCAATCGTATTTTTATCGACGACCGTCAAGAGATTGGCAACATGGCGATGGGGCACCGCGCTGGGTCTTACCCCAAGGGGCAGAGTGTCAATCAGTGGATTCAGCAACTGACGGTCGGCGGTAAGAATCCAGATGGAAGTTTTGAGCATTCGGAAGTCACGATTGCTTGCTTGCAGGCCTCGGCCCGTTTGCCATTCAACGCGCCTGTTTTGTCGTTACGTGTTTCTCGGGACATGCCAAAAGATTGGCGAACCCGGCTCATCCGGCTGGCGGCTTTCGGCCAAATGAGTGGCGGGGCGAGCCCCATCTTGATGCATGACGATAAGATCATCCCGGCGATGGCCAAATCAGGAGACGACTTTGGCCCGCCAGAAGGATCACCGGCAGCCGAGAAATGGTCTTCAACCGTGCGCATAGAAGATGCCCATAATTATGCCGCCGATGGATGTTACGAGCCACAATTCGTCGGTGCCAACTGGTTCACACTTGGTGGCGCGATCATGCTGAAACCGTTGGAATACGCGCTCAACGAGGGCCGTGACATCCAATCTGCCGGCCCGGTGCATCTGCTGGGTCGAAATGTGTCGTTTCGGTCCAAACACGTACGTGATTACGGCAGTTACGATGAGCTGGAGGAGGTCTATTTCAAGCATTTCGCTTGGGGCTACGCCAAACAGATGGAGGGGTCGCTACGAGATTTCGGGCGCATGGAGAGCGTTTGTCCTGCACCGCTACTCAGTCTGTTCATCAACGATTGTCTTAAGAAGGGTCAAGACATCTACGGTGGGGGCGCCCGTTACAATGTTTTCGGGCCCTGTTTCACAGCGCTTGCCAATGCGATCAATGCGTTGTGGGCGATTAAGACTATGTGCTTTGACAAAGAAACGGCCTGTACGACGCTGGAAGAGCTTCTGCCTGCTTTGCTGAGTGACTGGGGAGGCAAAATGATAGATCCACTCATTCATCCGACGATTTTGGCGAAGGATGTCCCAGCTATTCGTGATGCGAGCGAGCGTTTCCAGCATTTGCGATCAATCGCGCTCGATCTGCCGAAATGGGGCAGGAACCAGGGTGATATAGACCTATTTGGCAATCGGATTGCCGCCCGTGTTGCAGCGATTGCGGTTGAGACAATGACCAAGCCAAAACCGGGGCTGGCTGCTCAATATGTGCGATGTGCCGAAACGCTCGGGACGAAAGCGCATCCGTTCGGCGGCTTTTCGATGCAACCCGGCGTAGGCACATTTGCGAGCTATGTCGAGCAAGGAATTGGCTGCAGCGCATCGGCTGATGGGCGTCTCTCGGGTCAGCCGCTGGCGACGGATATGTCACCCAGTCCTTCGCCGCTCGACTTCCCCGCCACGCACGAAAATCAACAAGCGGCAGATGGCGTAAAGGTGCTGGAAGCCATCAGTTCCGATGATTCATTCGGCTTTGCAAATGGCGCTCCAATTGACATCAATGTCTCTGAAGACATGGGCGCGCATCGCCTGTGCGAGATACTGGACGCGTTCGTCGATGGGGCTGGCTCAAACGTTTTGACTGTGACCACTGCTGATCAGGACACGTTCCTAGCGGCCTCGCACTCACCCGAAGCCCACGACCTCCTGCGGGTTCGCATGGGGGGCTGGACCGAAATGTTCGTCGCTATGTACGCCGTACACCAGCAAGTGCATCCCCGTCGACCCTATTCGATTTGACAATACGAAATTTCGTAAGCGGCATGGAGGGATAAATGGCCGACATCTATCAGAAAATTTGGACTGCCGATCAAGAACACAATGGGCTTGAGGCGTTGCGTTCGACTTGGGATCCAGGCGACAGAACCGCCTACGTGAAAGTCGATACAACACCAGCTGAGGCGCGCAACCCAGATCACCGTGTATTGTCCGATCTGTCCATCCCAAATGACAGACGAGAAACTTACGACCTATGCACGAAGCTCTTTAATAACTACGCACTGCCGGAGCGCGCGCGGGAGGTGGACACGCCGGAGGAGCGGACCGAGCGGCACGAATTCATCGAAGCGATCCGAGAAACGCCACCGATGCAGGTTGCAAGAGAGTACATTGCAGAACGCGTCGGAGTAACCATCACGTCGGATCGTTGGCACAATCTGTTGATCGAACAGTGGTTCCGCACTTTTGAAATGGGTGGCGATCCTGAATTATCTGGTTTCGAACACGTCATTGTAGGTGAGCAGGAGGGTGCCAAAGTCCAAGGCTATCATTTCTGGTACAAATATTATCTGGACGACGGATTTGCTCGCGAGGTCGATGGGGGCGACGTCCTCATCCCGGGACTGTCTGATGATCGCATCGTCTACGGTGGATCGAAAGCCGACAGCAGTCAGGACGAGTATCCCGAAAGCGTCACGATTGAGTACCGCTGGTTTGCGCCTGACTACGATGCAGGAGCTGTCAGGCCTTTGTACAAGAGGATTGGCGGGTTCTTTGTGGGGTGCTCGGTTGAGGGGCTTATGGCGCTTGGCACTGTCAGAGCCCATGTGGGAGCCAATGCCCCAAAAACCGCAGTGATTGAGGGCGCGCGCTATGAAATGAAACTGTTTCGATCTGCCAATGAGCGGCATATTCGCACGTTTTACCCCATTTTCCAGCGCGCGGTTGATCCGGTCACGGGCAGCGACGATGCTGTGCGATCGACGCCAACGGCTCCGCGTCCGGTCGGGGCGGGTGAAGAGGGAGACGTGAGGATCATCGCGGCACTAGTTAACCCAGATGGTGACGACCCAGGATCGGAAACCGTGACGGTTGTTAATGCCGGGCCTACGTCCCTATCCACCGAAGGATGGAAGATCGTCGACAAGAACGGCAAAGCATCGCACTTTGACGTAAGCGCATTACAACCCGGTACCCCGCATGTCTTGCGACTTGACGGGAGGGGAGCTCAGCTTTCTAACAACGGTGGGACCATCTCACTTCAGCGGCCTGACGGGGAAATGGTCCATGTCGTCGCCTACTCGAGGGCGCAGGCAAGCCGTCAGAACGCGACTGTGATCTTTCAATAAGGTCCAAGCCTCCGCCAGCTTCCAGCTGACGGGGGCCTTTTGGGGGCTCTGTTGCACAAATCGGCTGATGTCCGGGGTTCCCCTTTCCCCAGACAGACTTATCCCACTGGCTCTGTGATAGGGATGCCGAGCGCGGTGTAGCCGTTCAGAACGGCGATACGGACCTGAAGCTCCGCGACCTGTCGGTCGAAGTCCCGCGCCATGAGGCGCTGCCCCAGCAGTTTCACGCAGTGCATCCACTGACCGGCAGTGCATTGCGAAGCAATGTCACGAGAGGTTTCGTTTCGACGCGGCTTCGGCGGTGGTATCCGCTCCATCGTCGCCAGAGGGCACGACCGAGGTATTTCGATGCCCGCAGT
>NZ_JAKFZM010000089.1:0-6642 GCF_021654205.1 Leisingera sp. MMG026
ACCGGCAGTGGTGACTTCAGGTTCCAGTACACGAAGAGAAGCGCCCTTGGCGTCCAGCTCGTGTACCAGGTTCAAAACATCACGGGTGGAACGGCCGAAGCGATCCAGGCGGTGGACAACCAACTCATCACCTTCACGAAGAAACTCCATCACCGTCGCCAGCTCGGAACGATCATCGCGGGACGCACCGGATACCGTTTCCGAGCGGATGACCTCACAGCCGGCTGCCTTCAGCTTGGCTTTCTGGATATCGAGGTCCTGACTTGATGAACTGACGCGAGCATATCCGATCTTTGGCATAGTATTCTGTCACATTAGGGTGGCTTGGACCCTGTTACTGTAACAATTGTCCATTGGTCACTCATTTGTGACGTTTGGGCGTTGTGACCTTCAGCGTTAAATGGCGTAGTTTAAATTGCGTTATGTAGCACCAATGACGAGTGTCGACCGCGCAGCTTCGACCACTTCGTCTGTGACGAGGGACAACTCGTTGATTTTAAGGATACGCTCAATCTGAACGAACAGCCTGTGCAGAAGACGGAAATTTCCACCGGTTATTCGGGCGATGGATGCGACGGCCTGATGGTCGGTGAAGTCTGCGTCGTCGAGCGTCATGCCCAGTTTCCGCCAATGCCGTGTGAGGACGAAGGTCAGTTCATCACCTTGGAGCGGACGGTAATGGTGAGCAAAACCGATGCGGCTATAAAATTGGGGATAGCATTCGAGGCGTTTTTCCAACCCCGGCATACCGATCAGAATAACACCGATGCCTGTGCGGTCGAATAAGTCCCGGACATGCTCCAACGCTTGGGCTGATAATCTTTCAGCTTCATCAATGACCAGTAGCTGTATCAGATCAGGCCCCTTGCCATCAGGCAGCCCACGTTCCGGATGTTGCGCCAGTTCGATACATCCTTCAATGCGGGTCATCAGTCTGCTCAGATTATCGCGGGTTTGGCGCGCTGGCTCACTGACCATCGGCGTGTAGAACGCAGCGCGCGACTGTGCGAGGGCTTTATAGGCGATCATGTCCGATGGATCACGCGGTCCCCAGATGTCCAACAGGGGCCAGCCTTGTCCCACTTTGCATGTCGTTGGGTCGAGACTGTTTTTCCCACGCCTGCCGGACCAAAACAAATACCGATATATCAGTGTTTTCGCACGGCCGTCACAAACTCGACGAAGCGCCGGTGCTCTTTGGTGGCAATGAAGTTGCCCATGCGATGCCCGGTCATAGTCAGTCACCCTCTTCATAAATGCGCAGCCGATTGGGTTGTTTGATAACTCTCTTTGTGGCAGGCGACCTGCGCCTGGCCCGTTCGGGCAGATACTCAGAAATGGCCCCAACCCGGTCCTTGATTTGGTGGCGCAGGGCGCCCGGTGAGCGGATCGTGCGGTTTGTATGTCTTTGAGGGATACGCTTTCAGTTTCGTGGTCCGGGCTGATTGCGCGACAGAGAAAGCGGTTTTGGTGAAACACCCGGATCTCGGTGAGGTCGCGGGGATCGTAGCGAATGGTTACGGTCTCACTGACATATGGTGCCAGGATTGGGCTCATGAACCGCAAGCCCTGAAAGTGGACCCCATCGCGCCGAACGACACGCGGTTTGGCTACCATGACCAGCAACAAGTCGAGGTCATCGAGGCTGTCCGGCATCTGCGGCAGCCAGCCGTCACCGCGCCATGACGCCACCGGGGCCTGACCCGTTTCGCTATGAACACGGGTGTTGTAGGTGGCAATGAACCAGTCGCCGATGGCCGTGTCCAGATCGCCAAGTGACAGCTTTGGTGACGTCGAAGGCTTGCCGTTCGCCAGATGCCCACGCAGTTCGGGAAGCACTTCCGTGTTGATGGTTCCAAAAAACCGTTCAATTTTTCCACGCCCCTGAGGTCGTGCCACGGTCGAAAAGGCAATCTGCATCCGCAATGCGGCTGCTGCTTGTTCAAGATGTTCGGATGTAAAATCGCTGCCATGGTCCACGTAAAGGACATCCGGAATGCCGCAGACGGGCCATTCAGAATTCTGTTTGCGCCAAATGGCCTGCCGTAGCGCGAGAGAGGTGTGCAGCGCTGAAGGTGCGCCCAGGAAAACCAGATAGCCCGCGATAGCACGTGAATAATCGTCCATGATCACGGTAAGCCATGGGCGGGCGGTCGTCCCGTTCGCATCAAGGACTAGAATGTCGAGCATCGTGTGATCTGCCTGCCAGAGCGCGTTTGGTGCCAGAGCGCGATGCCGATGGATCAACTCGAACCGATCTCGGTAGGCAGCAGCCCCCTCATGTGCGAGCGTTACCATCCCCGGATCAAGATCACGGATGATGGCGTGGACGGTGCTGTAGGAAGGTGCTCGCCACATCTGAGCGTCTGCAATTGCCGCAACACGTCGGTGGATCGCTGCGCAAGACAGTCGCGGTTTGCGTAAAGCCAACCCCTCAATCAATTGCACCAGCTCTTTCGGGAATTTGTGCGACTTCGCATCTGATCGTGCCTGACGCGCCAGACCTTCCATCCCAAGTTTCCGGTAGCGTGCCAGCCACCGTTGCGCTGTCCGGATCGGAACACCTGCGGCCCGTGCCGCAGCAGCCAAAGACACGCCGTCTTCCAGATGTGGTTAAGAACAGCAAAGCGCCGCATTGCATCGTCCATAATTGCCTCCTGGCTGGTGTCCGTAAGAGGATCGCTGTGCGGACAGCGTTATCAACGCCATCCGGTCCTAACATTCCTTAAGGAAAACGATTCTCATTTGATTGGTCCGTTGATATTATCACTGAAGGGGTGTCATGTATTACAGTTCATGCCGTCCGAACCAAAACTCGGCCACTTCCGGCTCAAGGACAGGACTATGACAGAAACCCGCATCGGATACGCACGATGTTCTACCGACAAACAGGACCTCGCAGCGCAACGCGCGGCACTGCTTGACCTCGGTGTCTCAGAGGAGCGCATCTACACGGACCATGGCCTGACCGGCACCAAACGCGAGAGGCCCGGACTGGCGCAAGCACTGGCAGCTGTTCGGGACGGTGATACATTCGTCGTGTCGAAACTTGACCGACTTGCCCGTTCTGTCCCGGATGCGCGCGCAATCGCCGATGAGCTGGAGAGCCGGGGTGTTAAACTGGCTCTGGGTGGCAGTGTCTACGATCCGGCCGATCCGATAGGGAAGATGTTTTTCAACATCCTGGCTACCTTCGCCGAGTTCGAGGCCGATTTGATCCGTATGCGCACCCGTGAAGGCATGGCCATTGCGCGCGCCAAGGGCAAGCTGAAGGGTAAGAAGCCAAAACTGTCGGATCGTCGCCAAACCGAGTTGCGCCGCATGTATGATACAGGCGATTATTCGATCAGTGATCTGGCTGAGCTGTTCGACGTGTCGCGACCAACCGTTTACAGGGTTCTCAAACGAACCGAAAAGATCAACGTGAATTCGACTAAAACATAGCCGCTGAAATCGAAGGATAATTTTTCAGAACTGCCCCAATTTGGCCATGGCAAGCACTTATCCCAACCAGTATATCAAGGATCGGGGAAGATGGACGGCCAAGGCCTGCAACCACGCATAAAAGAACGGGAGATTGATGACCTTTTTGCCAAAGCGTTCCAAACCTCTCCGGAACTTTGCGATAGAGTGCGTGAATGTTTGGATCTGACCGGTTCCGGCACAGCGAAACAGGTCGGCACCCAACAAGGCCACTTTGGTGATTCCGGTACAATCGACCTTGACGTAGTTCTTTCTGGAAATCGTCTGCTGATCGAAAACAAGATCAGCGCGTACTGGTCGCATGTGAACGGGGTTGCTCAGCCGGAGCGTTATATAAGGTCAGGTACCGGTTATTGTGGAACAACGGTCTTGTTGGCACCGAGGTCGTACCTGCGAAAATCGGTGAAGGCTTCGATGTTTGACAAGACGCTGTCCTACGAGAGCCTCCTGTCTGCATTCTCCGGGTCGGATTACGATTTACTGGCGGCTGCGATAGATCAAGCCGAAGTACCACCTGAAAACCCAAGCGATGTACAGACCGCCTTCTTTCAGAGCTTCGGGGCGCTACGTGCCGAGATCGCGCCTCAGATTACAGAGAAGAAGCGCGACCGGAACAAGGGGTCGCACACGGTTCACCTTGACGTTCCGAAGAGCCTTACCTTGCACGTCGGATTACCAAAGCCGAAGGTATTCCTTCAGTTCGTAGAGGCAAACGTGAAGCTGATGATCCCCAAGTGGGGATGGCATGTTACCGAAATCCAACGCACCGGAGGTCTCGAAAACACCGGGATCATGTTACGGCAGGTGGGTCGAGTAGGAACGCTTGCCCTGCAACTTCCGACCCCGACTATCAACTGCAAGGGTCCGTTCGAACCGGAGCGCGAACGCGTCGTTGGAGCCATTCTGACGACCGCACGCCTGTGTTCTTGGTGGGATAATAACCCAGACGTTTTGAGGCACTGACAGTGGGTTGTAGAACGCTTCAGTCGGGACGGATAATGTCTGGGTGTTCTCCGGCGCCAAGGGTTTTCCAACGCGACTAAGCGCCATCGAAAGCTGAAGAAACCACGTCAGATAGCGACGAAGGTCACAGGGCGTGTCACATCACTTTGTCTCCTGCGGGTGTACCCTTTTGTGACGCGGTGATCACGCAGCCATGGCTTCAAAATCGATCCTCTTATTCAGATCGACATCGAACCGGCCATAGGGATTGATGTGGGAATAGATCAGCGGGGAAAGGCCGCGATAGTCGCGCTCGGACAGATGATCCGTCCAAGTGGGCTCGGCCAATACCGATTGAACCATACGCGTGTTTACATAAACCAATGATGCCTGAAGCAGATGAAGGGCGTGAGCGGAGATTTCCTGATCGGAAATCCGGTTGCTTGAAATCTCACCGCCTTTACCGAAGAATACGAAACCAGTAGCGCTGTTCCAGTTCTCGACCACATTCAGTCCTTCATGGATTTCCCTGCGGAAGGCTTCTGAGCGTAGATAGCGGCACAGAAAGATTGTCTTGATAGCGCGGCCCAGTTCAGCGAGCGCCTTGTAGGTTGGATGCATCACATCGGCGCGGGCAAACCGGCGCAGGATCGCTTCCGGCTCTGCTGTGCCATGTTGCATGCCCGCAGCGTATTTGACCATTTCATCGTACTGCTGTTCGATTTCAGCCCAGTCGATGGTTCCGGACAGGATCGGCAGAAGGTTAGGCAACTGCCCTCTCATCCCGGAATTTGGCAATGCCAGTTTCTGTCGCGCGATGGCTTTTAGGCGGGGAGCCAGATCAAATCCGAGCAGATGGCGGAAAGCAAAACCAATCGCGCTCTGGCCATGATTGTCCACATACTGGCGCTGGATTTCCATGTCGGTGCAGTGCCGCAGAACACCCTCAATCATTGCTGCCACCTCGGATGAAGAGCAGCGCTTCAATTGAGAATAAACACAGGTCGCCTGGCGTTCGACATGCCAGTAGATCATGACACCGCGCCCACCATAGCGGGCATGCCATTCGGTCATCAGGTTCCGGTCCCAAGCTCCGAATTTGGTGGAATCCGCCGCACAGGCTGTTCCCGCATCGCCCCATGTTTCTGGGTTCCGAACAGCCAGAGTAGAATCTGCTACGCGGGCAGCCGCGGTTCGAAGAGAGGCAGGATCGATGTAACGGCGGCGAATGTGCTTGAGTTCGTCATAACTGATCTCCGGCACGCCAGCGGCGACGCGCTTCAGGCCAGCATTTGTGCCCAGGCCATATAGACAAAGAAGAAGCCGCTGATCTCGAAGGTGACGCGGCAGAGCTTCACGGCTGGCCGAGGTTTCAAAAGCATCAAGAAAACCGGTGTCCAGCGCGGTTTCCTTCAACGTATCCAGTAATCCCGTCATTGGCCACCATTTGCCATTTTCCGATTTGAGGCTGAGAAGCCCTTTGGGCTCCGGAGCGGGAACAAAGGGCGTCATGCAGATCCGGTTTTCACCGGACCATCGCAACCGAACCTTGTCGTCGGCGCGCAATGTCGCATTCAGCTGGAACAATTCATGCCCCAGCTGGTCTCGCACAGACCGGGAAAATTCCTGCGCGTCCTGGGTGAGCTTCAATCCAGTATAATAGGCGCCCCGTTTCCCGGGGAAATCTCTGGGCAGGTCCTCGTCTGGATTGCGATAACGATCTGCACCTTCAACCCAAATTTCCTTGGTCCGGATGCGATCCCTCAACTGGGCCAGAACACAGAGTTCAAAAGAAATGACATTCAGACGCCCCCGCTCATCAATCACGGTTTCCCGCCACTTGCGTGGGATTGAACCGTCAGGGGCCAGCGATGCCGGAGCATAGCGCCGCCCTTCTTCATTCAGGCGGAGGATCAGAGACAGGGCATTCAGGACCGGTCGCCAGGCCTCATTGTTTGAACGGAACTTCAGAACCGACAGTAGAGAGGGCAGCATCCGGCGATAGTGGCTGGCGTACGATCCTCGCATTACGGTTTGAATCCGGACATCCAATGTGCCTTTGGCACGATGTTCGTCTATGAAGGCCTTCAGTTTCGCAGCACCCGCAACAGGAAAGATCACATCCGAGACCTTGCCATTCGGGGTCATCATCGCAGCTGTGGCGATATCAACCAGCAATCGTTCCTTGCCGTGTACCTTCTCGATGTCGGCGGCAAT